>DASYSN010000161.1:0-15723 GCA_036003305.1 Thermoanaerobaculia bacterium | reverse complement strand
ATCAGCTTCGCGATTCGCGCGAGCTCCGGCGAGCTGGCGCCGTCGTCGAGCGTCCCGTCATCGGAAAAACGGAGCGCGTAGAGCGGGAAGTAGCCGAACCGCTGCAGGTAGGTGAGAAAGACGTCGGCGTCCTTTTTCGCGTCATTGGTCGTGGGACACTTGCCGCGATCGCCGAGCCAATCGTCGGCGTAGAACTGGTCGATGTCGATCGCCTCCTCGTGCCAGACAATGGCCGCCAGGTGCTTGCCGTCCGGCGTGACGCTCATCGCTGCGAGGCCGTACTGTTTGTCCCGCGTCCACGCGAAGCGGTAGAAGCGGCCGTCGCTGCCGCCGTCGAGGTTCATGCCGTACATTCCGCCGGCGTAGCCGAAGACGGCCGCGCGATCGGAGTGAAACGTCGCCGGCTGGTCGTCGATCGACCAGCAGCCGTCGAGCGGGCCCGGCGCCGGCGGCGCCAGAAGTGTTCCGTTCACGACCGCCTCGCGAATGAGAAGGAAACGGGAGCGCGCGTTCAGCGCTGAGAAGCGGACGTACTGCGCCTCGACGGGAGGGTTCAACGCCACCGCCTGCTCTCCGTCGGCCTGTTTCGCGCTCAAGGCGACGCCGCGCGTGAAGGTCGCGCCATCGAGCGAGAAGTCGATCCGCAGGTCGCGCGCGGCGGCGGTCGAGGCGATGCTCACCACGCCCGCGCGGTCGATGCGCGCGCGTGCCGGCAGCGAGACGACGATCGCTTGCACCGGATCCGATGGCGGCGTGACCCATCCGGTCGCGTTGGTGGTGTCGATCATCCGGACGGCGCTGTGCTGGAGGTCGAGCTCCGCGGTCCGCGAGGCGATGGATGCGCCCATTGGCAAGGTCGCAAGGTTCGGACGCGGAGGAGGCGGTGCCGCAGCACGAGCTGCTGCATGTTGCGGCGCACGGCTGCACGCGCAAAACGCGGAGAGCAGTACGGCGAGCGCAGCTTTTCTCACGCGCGGTAGTCGCGGCGCGCCACGACGATCTTGGTGACGTCCGCGATCGGGGTCACGAAGTCGCCGATCTTGCGCAGAAGCGCCTTGCGGTTGTTGGCGATCGCCGCGTCGTCGACGTTGACCATGACGTCCTTGAAGAACGTCTCAAGCTCCGGAGCCATCGCGGCAAACGACCGGAGCGCGTCGCGGTAGTGGCGGTCGGCGATCAGTTCCCGTACCTGCTCACCCACTGTATCCGCGAGGTCGTTGAGGCGCTTTTCGGCCTCGTTTTCCAGGCGCGCTTTCACGACCTCGGTCAATGGATAGCCTTCGGTGATGTTCGCGATGCGTTTCGCCGAGTCGAGGATGGAGAGGAAGTCGGAATCGTTGCGGACGGCCTTCACCGCCTCGATGCGGTCGACGAGATCGGGCAGGGAGCCTTCCCATCCGGCGCTCATCGCCGCCTGAATCTCGTCGTAGGCAAAGCCGTACGCCGACATCTCGAGGATCGTCTGCACCCGTTCGGCGAAGAACGCGACGAGGTCCGCCTTCGCCTGCGGCGCGTTGTGAATGCGTAGCGCGAGATCGAACAGGTCGCCGACTCGCACCTTCACCTGGCGCTTGTCGCGGTTCAGGAGGATCTGCACGACGCCTTGCGCCGCGCGGCGCAGCGCGAACGGGTCTTTCGAGCCGGTCGGGCGCACGCCGATCGAGAAGAAACCGGCGACGGTGTCGATCTTGTCGGCCAGCGCGACGATCGCGCCGGACGCGGTGCGCGGCAGCGGGTCCTCGACGTTGACCGGCAGGTAGTGGTCGTAAATCGCCTGCCACACCTCGTCGGGGTACTTCTCGTCGCGCGCGTAGATTCCGCCGATCTTTCCCTGGAGATCGGTGAACTCCTTCACCATCTCGGTGACGAGGTCGGTCTTGCAGAGGCGCGCGGCGGTGAGCGTCGCTTCGTCTGCACCGAGGGCGCGGGCGATTTCGACGATGCGGTCGGTTTTCTGGCGGTAGTTGCCGAGCTTCTCTTGAAACTGCAGGTGCTCGAGCTGTTCGAGACGCGACTCGAGCGGCCGCTTGCGGTCGGTGTCGTAGAAGAACTGCGCGTCGGCGAAGCGCGCGTTGGTCACGAACGAGTTGCCGTACGCCGCGTTCCCATCGGGATCGCCTTCGTTGTCGAGCACCGCGAGGAACGAGTTCGTCAGGTGCCCGTGCGCATCGCGGATCGGGAGCTGTTTCTGGTGCACGCGCATGACGGTGACGAGTACCTCTTCCGGCAGCGCGAGGTACTCGCGGCGGAACTCGGCGCGCACGATGCCGGGATACTCGGTCAGGTACTGCCACTGCGACCAGATCGACGCGTCCATCGCGGGGGTGCCGCCGGCCTGGTTCGCAAGGACGCGGGCACGCTCCGCCATGACGTGGCGCCGCCGCGTAACGTCAATGATCACGCGCGAGGCTTCGAGCTTTTGCACGTACTCGTTGTAGGTGTGGACGTCGATCTTCTGCGGCGCGAGCGTGCGGTGTCCGACGGTCGTCGTGCCCGACGCGACGCCGAAGATCGTGATCGGCAGCGGCTTTCCGTCGTAGACCGAAACGACCGAATGGATCGGCCGGATGTAGGAGTACTCGCCCTTGCCCCAGCGCATCATCTTCGGCCAGCGCAGCGACTCGATGATCTCCGGCACGCGCGCGCTCAGGATCTCGTCGATCCCTCGGCCAGCGATGTTCCGCCGCACCATGATGTAGTCGCCACCATCGATGACATCCTCGATCGACGCGTTGTTTTTCTTCAGGAATCCGTGAAGCGCCTGGGTCGGGTTGCCGCTCGCGTCGTACGCCGCTTTCCTCGGAGGGCCCTTCACCTCCTGGACGCGATCGGCTTCACGCGCCTCGAGGTCGGCCAGGAAAAAAATGATGCGGCGCGGCGTGGTGGTGATCGTCGCCTTGCCGCCGAACGGCGCGAGCTTCTCACGCAGCGTGTTCTGCGCCGCGTCGTGCATCCACGCCGGAATCTCCTCGGTCAGCAGTTCGAAGAAGTACTCAGCCATTGGAGACCTGCAGGAGCGGGAATCCGAGCGCTTCGCGCGACTCGAGGTATTGCTGCGCGCAACGGACCGCGAGGTCGCGTACGCGCTTGATCACGGCGACGCGCTCGGTGACGGAGATCGCGCCGCGGGCGTCGAGGGTGTTGAAGACGTGGGAGCACTTGAGCGTCCAGTCGTAGCCGGGAAGGACGAGTTTCGCGTCGAGGCAGCGCTTCGCCTCCGCCTCGTACATCTCGAAGAGCTTCCAGTGCATGTCGACGTTCGCGACTTCGAAGTAGAACTTCGAGAACTCGTACTCGTCCTGCTTCCGCACCGGCCCGTATCCGAACCCTCCGCCCCACTCGATGTCGTAGACGGACGGCTGCCGCGAGAGAAACATCGTCAGACGTTCCAGACCGTAAGTGATCTCGGCGGAGATCGGAGCGAGGTCGATTCCGCCCGCCTGCTGGAAGTAGGTGAACTGGGTGATCTCCATCCCGTCGAGAAGGATCTGCCAACCGACCCCCCACGCGCCGAGGGTGGGGGATTCCCAGTTGTCCTCTTCGAAGCGGATGTCGTGGCGCGTCAGATCGAGGCCGATGGCGCGCAGGGAGTCGAGGTAGAGCTCCTGCACGTCGAGCGGCGACGGCTTCAAGATCACTTGAAATTGGTAGTGCTTGCCGAGGCGGAACGGGTTGTCGCCGTAGCGGCCGTCGGCCGGACGGCGGGACGGTTGGACGTACCCGACTTTCCAGGGCTCCGGCCCGAGGACGCGGAGGAAGGTCGCCGGGTGCATCGTGCCGGCGCCGACCTCGACGTCGAGCGGCGTCTCGATCATGCAGCCGCGCTCGGCCCAGAACCGCTGGAGCGCCAGGATCAACGACTGGAACGTCACCCTCGCCATAAGAGCGCCGCATTCTAGTTGACATGGGCCGGCTCTTGCTTCGGCGTTTGACCGGAGAGGACGCCCATGTTGACGAAATCCGATTTGTTGCAGCGACTCAGTGCGCGCGTCGTCGAGGCGGAGGACGATTCGACGGTGCTGGTCGTCGACGATGATTCGTCGATCACGCGCCTTTGCGGGCTCGTGCTCGAGCGCGCCGGTTTCCGCGTCGAGACGGCGAGCGACGGCCGCGACGCGCTCAATCGGATCGACGCGAACCGCTACGCCGCGATCCTTCTCGACCTGCAGATGCCGTTCATGCACGGCGCGACGCTTCTATCGCTCCTCGGGCGGAACAACCCTGAGTTGCTGAAGAAGGTGGTCGTGATGACCGCGCTTCCGGACGCGGCGCTGACCGATGTGCGCGGCATCGTCGCATCGGTGTTGCGCAAGCCGATGACGGACGGAGACGTCGTGCACGCGGTACGAAGTTGCATCGACCCGGCGGTCATGACGAGCGATATCGGCGACCGTACAGCGCGAGCGCGGATTCGCTGATTAGTCCTCGGTCCTCGGTCCTCAGTCCTCGGACGGGGGAGGCGGGGGTGGAGGAGGCGGCTCCGTTGACGTCGTATCAGTCTTTGTCGTGTCGGTCTTTGTCGTGTCGGTCTTCGTCGCGGGTGGCGGCTGAGTCGACGTGGTGCTGGTTGTATCGGTAGCCGGCGCGGGCGGTGGCGGCGCCTGATCGGTTGTCGTCGCGGGCTGAGCCGGTGCGGGTTCCATTGGCTGCGGCCGAGGCTGGCGCCGCGGACGTGGCACCGGAGCCGGAGCCGGGGCAGTGATCGCAACCGGAGGGGTCACGCTCGTCGACGAGGTCATCGGTCGGGGAACTGCTTGCGGCGCTGCGGTTCTCGTATCGTGAGGAACAGGAGCAGGAACGGCGAGCGAGCCAGCGGGCATCGGCGGCGGAAGAGTGCCTGCGATGCTGCCAGCAGGGGCGCCGGCAGTCGACATCACGCCGGGCGTCGAGTTGAAAGCGGTTGTCGTGTCGGCGCCGGTCGCGGTCATCGGAGGCGTCGCAGCGGAGGCCGTCTCCCCAGGAGCGTTGATCGTCGAGGTGACGCCGCTCGCCTGCCCCTCCTGGACCACGTCGTACTGCTGGTCCTTCCGCACCGCCTTGTCATTCCCATGACAGGCAACCGTCCCCACCACCACCGCGATCCATAGCAGACGTTCGATTTTCATCACCGCACCTGCGGCGTTAAATCGCAACGATCGTGCCGTGTAGCGCTAGTTCAGCTTGGTGAAGAAACGGTTGAAACGCGGGACCCAGTGGTGGTTGCGGTCGAGCGAGAAGGCGACCGCGAGCGCTCTTCCGACGATCCGCTCCCGGTCGATGAAACCGATGAAGCGGCTGTCGTTGCTGTTGTCGCGGTTGTCGCCCATGACGAAGTACTTGCCGGGCGGAACGACGATCGGTCCGAACGAGCGGAGCGCCGGCACCTGCGGCGTGTACATGACCTGATGCGTCACCTGGCGCGTCTTGCCGGAGAGCGTCTCGTTCGCCACGAATGTCAATCCTTGTTCGTCATCGGAGAATGGTCCGGCGGGGCGCGTGGTCGGCATCTTCTTGCCGTTGACGTAGAGCTGGTTCTCGATCGCGCTGACCTGATCACCCGGAAGCGCGACGACGCGTTTCACGAGCCGCGTGCCGTCGACCGGTGAGAAGAGCACCACGATGTCTCCGCGTTGCGGGTCGGCCCACTTCGCGATCTCGATCGTCGTAAACGGAACCTTGAGGTCGTACGCCAATTTGTTGACGACGACTCGGTCCCCCTCCTGAATGGTCGGCTTCATCGAGCCGGTCGGCACATCGTTCCAGTCCGCGAGTGCCGAACGGAGCGAGCTGACGACGAGCAGCATCAGGACGAACACCTTGATCTCTTCGAAGACTTTTTTCTTGGTCATGCCCCTCGAACCTACGACGAAACTTATTCAACGTTTCAAAACAGGCGGCGTATACCGTCACGAAAGGAAAAACCACGATGAAAAAGTTCATCACCGCAGTGGTAGTCGTCGCGGCGATGACGACCCCGGTCGCATTCGCCCAGAACGAGCATTATGGACACCGTCATCACTCGATGGCGAAGTTCGCCCAGAAGCTCGGTCTCACCGACGCGCAGAAGCAGCAGGTCAAAGACATCCGGCACGCCGATCGGCAGGCCAATAAGGCGCTCTTCGAGCAGTTCCGCGCCAAACGGCAGGAGCTTCGTACGCTCCGCGAGAACAACGATCCGAACGCCGAGAACGTGAAGGCCGAAGTGAAGTCGCTTCACCAGCAGCTCCGCGCCGCCCAGAAGGCGACGCGCGACAAGATCTACGACACGGTGCTCACTCCCGAGCAGCGTGCGCAGGTCGACACCTGGCGCGCGCAGCGTCAGGGTGCGAAGCAGTAATCAACTTCCCTCTTTGACCAGGCGGCGTGCCCGTGATTCATCCCGGCACGCCGCTTCTGTTTTCGTACACTTGCGTCGGACATGTCGCACCGAACGTCCGCGCACGACCTCAAGAGCCTCATCCAATCGTTTCATCCGCTGATCGCGATCGAGACGGTCGAGGAGGAGCGCGCGCGGGAACTGCTCGCCGAGATCGCGACCGATCTGCGGCTCCCGATGTTCGAGTGGTCGGTCACGAGCGGGTTCAATCGGCTGCACGGCGCGCGGATCGAGCGGACCGAGGACGCGCTCGCGGCGCTCCGGCACATCGAACAAATTCACGAGAGCGACGCGATCTACCTCTTCAAGGATCTCGCGCCGCACCTCGCAACGCCGAACGCGGAGCGCAGCCTGCGGGAGCTGGCGCAGCGGCTGACGTCGACCCGCTCCGCGATCGTGCTGACGGGCGATCCGCTGGAGCTGGCGCATGACATCGAGTCGCTCGCCGTCCGTTTCCGCCTGGAGTTGCCCGATCACGAGGAGCTCCGCGAGGTCGTGCGCACGGTCATCGATTCCGTCGGGCAGCGGCAGCACGTGCGGGTGGCGCTCTCTCGCGACGAGGCGCAACACCTCGTCCACGCACTCACCGGCCTGACGCTCAATCAGGCGCGGCAGGTGATCGCGCAGGCGATCCTCGCCGACGGCACGCTCTCGGGCGACGACGTGCAGACGGTCATCAAGTGCAAGGGAGAGATCATCGCCCGCGGCGGTCTACTCGAGTTCTATCCGCTGGACGAGAACCGCTTCGAGCTCGGCGGCTTCGCCTCGCTCAAAGAGTGGCTGGAGAGCGCCCGCGTCGGCTTCACCGCCGAAGCGCGCGCCATGAACCTTTCCGCGCCGAAGGGCGTGCTGTTCGTCGGCGTGCAGGGTTGCGGAAAATCGCTCGCCGCGAAGTACGTCGCCCGCGAATGGGGCCTGCCGCTCCTGAAGCTCGACGCGGGGCGGCTCTACGACAAGTACGTCGGCGAGTCGGAAAAGAACTTCCACCGTGCGACGGCGCTCGCGGAAGCGATGGCGCCCGTCGTCCTCTGGATCGACGAGATCGAGAAGGCGCTGGCACAGACCACCAGCGCGGAGGCCGACGGCGGAGTCTCGCAACGCCTCTTCGGCTCGTTCCTGACGTGGCTGCAGGAGAAGAAGGACGAGGTATTCGTCGTCGGCGCCGCGAATGACCTCATGCGGCTTCCTCCGGAGCTGCTGCGCAAGGGACGCTTCGACGAGATCTTCTTCGTCGACCTGCCGGCGCGGGAGGAGCGAATGAACATCTTCGCGATCCACGTCCGCCTCCGGAAGCTCGACCCTGCCGCGTTCGATCTCGCCGGCCTCGCCGACGCGTCCGACGGCTTCAGCGGCGCCGAGATCGAGCAGGCGGTGATCTCGTCGCTCTACCGTTCGTTGCAACGGAAACAGCCGCCGTCGACCGAGGCGATCCTCGAGGCGTTACGCGCGACCATGCCGCTTTCCGTCTCGCGCGCCGAGGACATCGCGCGCGTCCGTTCGATGGCGAAGCAGCGCTTCCGGCCGGTCGCTTAACTCTTCTGCCCGCGGCGATTCACGATCGACATGAATTCCTCGCGCGTCCGCTGGTCGCCGAGGAACGAGCCTCGGAGGACGTTGGTCTCCATGAACGACGACTCCTGCTCCACGCCGCGCATCACCATGCACATGTGGACGCCGCCCATCCAGACGGCGAGGCCGAGGGGCTCGAGGATGCGCTCGATGGTGTCCGCGATGTCGTGCGCGAGGTGCTCCTGCGACTGCAGGCGGCGCATGTGAACCTCCACGATTCGCGGAATCTTCGAGGCGCCGATGATCATCCGTTCCGGGATGTAGCCGATGATGAACTGCCCGAAGAACGGGAGGATGTGGTGCGCGCAGAGCGTCTTGTACGTTCCGCCGATCACGACGAGGTTCTGGCACGCTTCGTCCGCCGTGCTGCACGCCTTTCGGAAGAGCGTCGTCAGCTTCTTGACGTCCGTGTAGTCGTATCCGCTTGTCATGGCAACCAGCGATTCGGCCCAGCGGCGCGGCGTGTCGACGATGTTTTCGTTCTCCATGTCGACGTGGAGGAGGCGGAGCGCCTCGCGAAGGTGGTGCTGCAATTGCTCTCGATCGACGGTCGGCCGGGGATTCGTCAGGATCTCCCGGTCGGCCATCAGGACGTCCTCGTCGCGGACGACGAGCTGATTCGTTTTCATGATCATGCTTTCCTATAGATGCAGTTGCTGCACGAGGCGTGACATTACCCCGGCTGGCCCTGCGATTGCAGAATTGACAACTGAATGAGCGTTCATTCATACTCGCCACATAGTTGATTGCCTAGGAGTTGCCCACCATGGCCGAAGTCAAAACACAAGGCGCCGTCGAGGCGATGGAAGTCGCCGAGGCTTCCCGAGAGACCGAATGGGAAAAGCCGTCATTCGTCGGCGATCTCTTCCTCGGAAAACTCAATCTCGACCTCATTCACCCCTTCCCCGACCAACCCGAGGCCGACAAGAAAGAGGCTGACGAGTTTCTGAATAGACTCGAGCGCTTCCTCGCCGAGAACGTCGACGCCGACAAGATCGACGCGCAGGGCGAGTATGACTACGACCTCTTCGACGGCTTCACCGAGCTCGGCGCGTGGGGGATGAAGATTCCGAAGGAGTACGGCGGACTCGGATTTTCCGCGACGAACTACAACCGCGCGATCGGCCTGGTTGCGACCTGGTGCGGGTCGTCCGTGGCGTGGCTCTCGGCCCACCAGTCGATCGGCGTTCCGCAGCCGCTGAAGCTGTTCGGCACTCCGGAGCAGAAGAAGAAATACCTCCCGCGGCTCGCCAAAGGCGCGGTCTCGGCGTTCGCGCTGACGGAGCCGGGCGTCGGATCAGACCCGGCGAAGATGCAGACCACCGCGACGCCGACGCCCGACGGCAAGGGCTGGATCATCAATGGCGAGAAGCTGTGGTGCACCAACGGAACGAAGGCCGAGCTCATCGTCGTGATGGCGCGGACGGCGCCGAAGATCGTCAACGGAAAAGAGAAGAAGCAGATCACGGCGTTCATCGTCGAGACGAACACGCCCGGCTTCGAGGTCGCGCACCGCTGCCAGTTCATGGGCCTGCGCGGGATCGGCAACGCACTCCTCCGCTTCAACAACGTCTACGTCCCGAACGAGAACCTCCTCTGGGGTGAAGGCCTCGGCCTGAAGCTGGCGCTCATCACTCTGAACACCGGCCGCCTCACGATTCCTGCCGGTTGTGCCGCCAGCGGACGCCGCATGCTCGAGATCGCCCGCGAGTGGGCGAACGAGCGCGTGCAGTGGGGACTCCCGATCGGCAAGCACGAGGCGGTCGCCGCGAAGATCGCCTGGATGGCGTCACATACGTTCGCGATGGAGTCGATCGTCTGGCTGACGAGCGGTCTCGCGGACCGCGGCAACGTCGACCTGCGGCTCGAAGCCGCGATGGCGAAGCTGTTCAACACCGAGGTGGCGTGGCAGTGCGTCGACCACCTGGTGCAGATCCGCGGCGGACGCGGATACGAGACCGCGGAGTCGCTCCGCGCGCGCGGCGAGAAGGGCTATCCGGTCGAGCGGATCATGCGCGACATGCGCATCAACCGCATCTTCGAGGGAACGAGCGAGATCCAGCACCTCTTCATCGCCCGCGAAGCGGTCGACCCGCACATGAAGCGCGGCTACAAGCTCCTGCTGCCCGAGACTCCGACCGGCGAGAAGCTCAGCGCCGCGGCGAAGGCCGGCGCCTTCTACGCGACCTGGTACCCGTCGCGCTACCTCGGCTGGTCACGGAAGCCGGGCTACTCGCAGTTCGGAAAGCTCTCGACCCACATGGCGTTCGTGGAGCGGAGCTCGCGGCATCTGTCGCGCTCGATCTTCCACGCGATGATGCGCTTCCAGGCGAAGCTCGAGCGGAAGCAGATGGTGCTGTTCCGTCTCGTCGACATCGGAACCGATCTCTTCGCGATGGCCGCCTCGATCAGCTACGCGACGATGCTCGCGAAGAAGGGCGGCGACCAGAAGAACGCGATGGATCTCGCCGACGTCTTCTGCCGCGAAGCACGGATGCGGATCGAAACGAACTTCCGCTACCTCTTCACGGACCACGACGACGCCGCGTACAAGCTCGTCTCGAACCTGCTGAAGGGCGAGTACGAGTGGTTCGAAGGCGATCTCGTCGAGCCGGTGATGCCGAGCGTCGAGGAGTTGGAGACGATCGTCGCGAAGATGGCTTAACCGCCGCGCATCTTCTCTTCGTCGTCGGTCGTCTCGCTGCCTTTGTAGTCGGCGAGGCATTCGCCGCAGAGCAACTCGAAACGTGTCGCCGGCGCGACGACCCAGCCGTCGCGCCGGACAACCTCGACGAAACACGACGAATACTCCTCCGGCATCTCGCCGGCGACCGACGCGGTACGGCCGCAGTCGCGGCAGCGGAGGAGTGTTTGTCCTTCCACGGTTACTTTTCGCCCGCGGCCGGATAGACCGGAGTGATGTCGACCGGGATGTCTTTCAGGCCGCCGATCACTTTCTCCATCTCCGGCGTCGATTTGCCGTAGTTGGTGAGCAGCGTGTTGGCGCGGTTGAAGTCGCCCGTCGCCTCGATCGTCAGCAGCTCCGTTGCGAGCGACTGCACCGCGTCGCGGAACTTCGCGACATCCACCGTGTACTTGCCGTTGGCGCCCGGCGTGACGCCGCCCTTTTCGCGGATCCAGTTCCACTGCACCGCCGTGCCGCGGCCGTGCGCCTCGCCGACGCCGAAACGCATCGAGCGGAACATCAGGCCGGCGTAGGTGACGTAGAGCTGCTGTTCGTCGAATGACGTCAGCCACTTCTTATCGATGGCGTAGCGGATGTTCCAGAGGCCGAGGACGTCGGCCTTGCACTCTTCGATCGCGGAGTAGAGGTTCTTCAGCGGGATGCGCACCTCGACGCGCTCGCCGTTCGCCTGTTTCAGATATCCCGGCCCGAGGCCGTGCGACAGCTCGTGGAAGAGGGTGTGGCTGAAGTAGGCATCGAACGAGACCTTGCTCGTCAGCGCAGGATCGAGCACACGCTGCGCGACCGGCGCGCCGCTCTGCTTGAACTTCGCCTCCATTACGTTCTTCAGGAGGACCTTCTTCGAGCCCTTCTTTTCGCGGACGTACTCGTCGTTCGGGAGGTTGAATGCCGCGGTCTGCACTCCGCGGCGAGCGTCGCCGGCGGTGTAGAGCTCCTGAACGACCTTGATCGGCGACGACGTACCGCGCGTCGCGTTCTTGTACTGCTCCGGCTCGGGCAGGTTCTTCTCCATGTCCGGGAGGTGCTGCGCGTAGACCGCGAGTTTGGCGCTTTCGTTCTTGTCGACGACGTTCAGGAACGACTCGAACGACGCCTTGTAGTTGAAGAGGTTGTCCTCGTAGACCTCGTACGGCCCCAGGATCACTTCGAGGTTGCCGTTGAGGTCCATCCACGCCATGTCGGAGTCGCGGTAGTTGTCCTTGCCGAGCGCGTCCGCCAGCTTCGTGAGGTAAGTCTTGAGCGAGTTGTCGGTGGTCAGCGCCGCCGCGTCGCGAATCGCTTTCGCCGCGACGTCGAGCTGCTGCTTGTACTCCTGCGAATACGGGATCGCCTTCAGATTCGCACCGTCGCGCCGGATGACGGTGAAAAGTCCCTGGAACGCCTCCTTCTGATCGGGATGCGCCGCTACGTACTTCTCGAACTCGTCCTTGGTCATGTCCTCGGGGTAGAAAGCGGCGCCGGCCGGCTTCTTCTTGTGCCCGATGAACGGCTCATCGTCTTTCAGCCGATCCCACGGCCC
Source organism: Thermoanaerobaculia bacterium (assembly GCA_036003305.1). Taxonomy (GTDB): domain Bacteria; phylum Acidobacteriota; class Thermoanaerobaculia; order Gp7-AA8; family Gp7-AA8; genus DASXHZ01. The sequence continues at coordinate 3,573 of DASYSN010000161.1, read as the reverse complement.
TTTGTTGACGACGAAGTAGTCGTAGCCGGCCTGATTCAGCGCCGACTTGCCTGCGTTCGCCGCCAGCTCATCGCGCATCTTCGGGTTGTCTTCCGACACCTGCCGGTAATAGATCTCGTCGAACGCCTTCGCGGCGTCGATCAGCTTCGCGACCACCTGCTGCTCGTTCGCGTTGAGCAGCGACCGGTCGTAATCGATCGTCGTGCGCGGCAGTTGCGCGAGGCGCTGCGGCGTGTCGGCGGCGATGTCCAAGCCTGCTGCCGCGGCCGGTTCTTTCCCCACGGAGAACGACATCGTCTCCGTGGTTTCGGTCTTGTGACAGGCGGCGATTGCGACGAGCGAAAGAGCGAGTGCGAGCCGTTTCATGGCGGCGATTCTATGCCTCGTTTGTGCTATGTTCGCGAGCGTCCGTGATCATCGAGTGCACGAATTGTCACGCGCGCTATCAATACGACGAAGACCGGTTCGAGCGGAAGCCGTCGAAGAAAATCAAATGCGCAAAATGCGGGACGGTCTTCGAAATCCATAACCCCGCGTTCTCGCAAAAGAAGGCGTCGACGGGCGATAACGACACCACCGCCTCGCGCCACGACCAGACCAGCATCACGAAGCTGAAGCCGAAGGTCGAGGACACGACGGCGCAGTCCCCTCTGCCCGAACGCGAGACGGACAAGCTGCCGCCGACGGCGGAGCTCCCGAAGGGAAAGCGCCTTTCGCTGGCGATCATCGACGGAAGCGACGCGGGCAACGTATTTCGGATCAACAAGCCGCGCGTCACGATCGGAAGGTCGAACGCAGACTTCGTGATCAACGACACCGAGGCCTCGCGGCAGCATGCCGCGATCGAGGTGCGGGACACGACCTATCTGGTGAGCGACCTCGGCTCGACGAACGGCACCCTCGTCGATGGAAAGAAGATCACCGAGCCGGTGGAATTGCAGGACAAGTCGGAGTTCGTCATCGGTACGACCACTCTGATGCTCATCGTTACGGACGAAGCTTGAATGACCTGGCGCTGCTCTACCGTCACCGGCAGCTCATCGCCGCGCTGACCGCGCGCGACCTGAAGGCGCGCTACCGCGGCTCGATCCTCGGCTTCTTCTGGTCACTCGCCAATCCCCTCCTGCTCCTCGGCGTCTACACGCTCGCGTTCACGGTCTTCTTCCCGTCGAACGTCGTCCGGCCGTACCCGCTGTTCCTCTTCGCCGGAATCCTGCCGTGGACCTTCTTCTCGGCCGCCGTTCTCGAAGCGACGAACTCCGTCTCGTCGAACGCGGGGCTGATCAAGAAGGTGATGTTCCCGGCGGAAGCGCTGCCGCTCGTCGTCGTCGCTTCGCACCTGGTCCACTTCGTCCTGGCGATGCCGGTCCTGCTGCTGGCGACGCTCGCGTACGCGTTCCACGGCGACATCGTGATCCGCTGGACGATCTTCCTCTTCCCGTTCCTGATCGTGCTGCAGACGTTCTTCGTCGCCGGGATCTCGCTGATCGTCTCCTCGGCGTCCGTGCTCTTCCGCGACCTGCGGGACATCGTCACGAACCTGATGCAGCTCGGCTTTTTCCTGACGCCGATCATCTATCTGATCGACCGGATCGACTCGCGGTGGCTTCGCGCGCTCCTGCGCCTGAATCCGATGACGCCGTTCATCGTCTCGTTCCAGGACATCCTCTTCTTCGGGCATGTCCCGGGGCTCGCCGATACGATCCTCATGATCGCGTACGCGCTGCTCTCGGTCGCCGCCGGCCTCACGGTGTTCGAGCGGCTGCGCGACGTGCTGGCGGAAGCGATATGAGCGACTTCGCGATCTCCGTCGCGCACGTGTCGAAGAGCTATCGCCTATGGGGCCGGAAGTCGCAGTTCGCGACGCTGAAGAGCGCGCTCCTGAAACGCGATCTCAAACTCGCACCGGAAGCGACGGTGCCGGCGCTGCGCGACGTGTCGTTCGCGATTCACAAGGGAGAAGCGTTCGGCATCATCGGCCGCAACGGCTCCGGCAAATCGACGCTGCTGAAGATCATCAGCGGCATCCTGAAGCCGACGTCCGGCACGGTCGCGGTCAACGGCCGGATCGCGGCGCTCATCGAGCTCGGCGCCGGTTTTCACCCTGAGATCACCGGCCGCGAGAACATTTTCATCAACGGCATCATGCTCGGTCTCACCAAGCGCGAGATCGAGAGCCGCTTCGACAGCATCGTCGAGTTCTCCGGCATCCGTCCGTTCATCGATCAGCCGGTGAAGACGTATTCGTCCGGGATGTACGTCCGGCTCGGGTTCGCCGTCGCGGTGCATGTCGATCCCGACGTCCTGTTGATCGACGAGGTGTTGTCGGTCGGCGACGAAGAGTTCTCGCAGAAGTGCGTCGCCAAGATCCAGGAGATGAAGTTCCGCGGCGTCACGCTCATCTTCGTGACGCACCAGCTCGATCAGGTACGCAACCTCTGCGACCGCGCACTCTGGCTCGACAAGGGGGAGGCGCTCGTCATCGGCGATCCGGTCCGAGTCGTCGACGACTATCTGCAGGAGGTCGCCGGCAGCAAGCCCGGCCCGCAGGAAGAGAAGAAGGAAGAAGAAGAAGCGGCTCCTCCCGGCGCGGCGAAAGAGGAGGAAGAACGCTGGGGCTCCGGCGAGGTGATCCTCAAACACGTCGCGCTCGCCGACCGCGAAGGCCGCGAGCTCATCGCCCTCGGCGCCGGCACCTCGGTCGTCATCGACATGGACGTCGACGTGAAGGTCCCGCAGGACGACTTCGTCTTCGGCATCGGCATCTACCACGCCGATGGCACCTGCGTTTATGGCACGAACACCGACCTCGAAGGGCTGGCGCCGGAGAAGCTCGATGGCAACGGCCGCGTGCGATTCATCGTGCCGTCGCTCGACCTCATCGCCGGCGGATATCGCATCGACGCCGCTGTGCATACGCGCAACGGACGGGCGTTCGACTACCGCCGCGGCTGCATTCGATTCGTGGTCGGCTCCCGAGTGCACGACGTCGGCGTCTACCGGCCGCAGCACGAATGGCGCTTCGAAGGCGGCATCACGTTCAAGGCGATCGACATGCTGAAGCAGAACGTCCCCGCGCTGATCGCGGAGTACATCCGCCAAACCGAAGAAACGAAGAAGAAATGAACTTGCGTTCGCGCAAAGTTCAGTTTGCCGGCGCTGGTCTATCACTTGCTCTATCGGTCTTCGCCATGCGATACGAGAGGATCGAGGAGCTTCCCGTTCATTGCCGGATCAACCTTCCGGAAGCCGCACAGCATGTCTATCGCGAAGCGTGGAATCGCGCGTGGGAGAGCAGCGCCGATCTGCGCCTTGCGCGCGACCGGGCGTGGCGGGAAGTCCGTGAACAATTCGAACGTGACGCCGTCACAGGATGCTGGATGAGACGCGCGACGCCAATGGTGCTTCGCGCAGTTTCGGACGAAGCCGCCGTTGCCGTTTCGGCGATCTGACAGAATCCGCGTTCATGAAGGTGCTGGTCACCGGCGGAGCCGGTTTCATTGCCTCGCACATCGTCGACGCGTACGTCGCGGGCGGGCACGAGGTCACGGTCGTCGATGACCTCAGCAGCGG
>DASYSN010000160.1:0-1606 GCA_036003305.1 Thermoanaerobaculia bacterium | reverse complement strand
ACACGAATATGGAGGTCCGCTCAGTCAATGCGAACGGCGAGATCAAGTGGGCCGGAAAGCAGATCTTCCTCAGCGAAGTTCTCGTCGGCGCGACGGTTGGTCTTCTCCGGATCTCCGATGCCACCTGCTCGATCCACCTCGGATCCATGCGCATCGGATACCTCGATGAAATCAACCTCAGAGCTTTGAACCGGCGGCCTGAAGTCGAACAAACCATCAAGTGAGAACCGAGCTGTGGAAGGTGTGGAAAACGCCGGTGAAGCTGGCGTTTTCCACACCTTCCACAGCTCCTGCCACTGACGACGAAGTATCCTTTGAAACTGTCCTCGATGTCCCCGGTTTATGTCCTCGATGTCTCCGGTACGTTCACCCCAAAAAGCGGGGGGAGAAGGGGTATCAATCGAGCGTCCTTCTCCCCTCGTGAGAGGGGAGAAGGTGCCGAAGGCGGATGAGGGGTTGGTGCGACCTGCGCTTAATTAACGATCTCGTCGCCGCAGGTGTCGAGGTCGAGCATTTGCTCTTGCGGCCAACGCTCGGCGAGGACGCGCTCGAAGTGGGGGCGAACGATGCGGTCGTAGCGCGACCCGAATCCGGGGTGGAGGTCGAGGATCGCTTTGCGCGCGCAACTCACGAGGCAGCGGGCCTCGCGGCTGGTCACCGTACGATCGCTGCTGATCAGGTTATGCGTCAGCTCGACGATCATTCGGATCCGGCGGAGACGGCGGCGTTCGAAGAACGCGGACCGAATCTCCTCGGTCGATTCCATTTCGTGCTTCGGCATCCTGGTCACCGCAGCAAACCGGGGTCTTCGGCGTTCAATTCCGCACTTCGGCAACAACCCTTTCAGGCGTGCTCGCGGTCGCCGTCGGCCCAGATTTCGTCCGCTTCCGTGGGGTCGACGCGCGACTCGTAATACCGAATCGCGTTGCGTCCGGTGCCCATCACGGCGGCCCAATTGAGGACGCCGGCGGAGACGGCGCCGACGATCGGAACGACACGCGCGAGCTGGTCGCGCGCGATGCGCGTTCCGATTTTTTCCGCGACGATTCCACCCTCGGCGGACGCCGACTCGAGCACCGTCGCGATGCCCTGCTTGCTCATGCCGACGCCCGACGCCCAGGCGAGGCACTGCAGCGCTTCGCTGAATCGCTCGCGCGACGACGGCTCCTGTCCGTAGATCGTGGCGATGCCGAGGATGAGGCGGAACTGCTGGTAGACGAGATAGGCCAGGTCGGCGCCGAGCGCGCCGATCGCGGCGAGACCGCCGGGAATACCGGTCACGGCTCCGGCCGCCGCGCAGCGGATCGCGGTGCGGCGCGCGAGCTTGTGCGCGTACTCGGACGAGGCGGTGTCGGGAAACGTCTGCCGCAGCTCTTCGACCTCTTTACGAATGCGATCGGTGTCGATCTCTTCGAAGAGGGCGCGGAAGACTTCTTCGAGCACCGAGTCGGCGCGCCGTTTCAGCTCTCTCGCTCTTCCCATGGTTGCGGCAACCGCGCTCAATCCGATTTGCTCTCGCTCTTCGACTCCGACTTCGTGGTGGACGACGACTCGCTCTTCGACTCGCTCTTCGTTTCGCTCTTCGACTCGCTCGGCTTCGAGGACG
>DASYSN010000159.1:0-6329 GCA_036003305.1 Thermoanaerobaculia bacterium | reverse complement strand
CGGGCGCTCACGGGGTTGTCGCTTGCGATGCCGCGGCGGCTCCACGCCTCGTCATCGAGGGAGCGGACCAGTGTCAGCGTCGCTTGCCGCGTCGACGCCAACCCCTTGGCCAGATCGCCGAGCGAGCTAGCATCGAAGTTGGCCGTCTCCATGTACTCGTCCTGATCGAAGCCGGGCAGCGGCTGCTTCTCGCCGCGAGCGAACGCCACCAGCCGGTAGGCGAAGACCCGCTCCGAGTCGGTGATGTGTCCGACCACTTGCTTGATGCTCCATTTGCCGGGCTCGTAGCGATACCCAGCCTTCTCCTCGCCGATCGATGCCAGGAGCTCCTGCGTCGCGTTTCCCTGCGACTCCAGCATCGCGACGACGTCGCCATCCGGCACCCTGTCGATGTACCTGCCGTAGTACTCGGCGTACTCGTCACTCTGTGGTCTGCTCATCCTGTCCTCCTCACACGTACAACAACGAAAGTGATGTCGTCGTTCGGCGGCTGATCGCCATGCCACTCCCTCGCCTGCGCAACGAGGCCGTCGATGACATCCTGCGCGCCGCCGCCCGCCACGTTCGCGAACGCCTCCGCCGCGGCGGTGTATCCGAGCTGCTGCCCGAACCCGTTCGTCAGCTCGGGGAAGCCGTCGGTCATGAACAGCACGGTATCTCCGTCGGCAAGCGCGACGTCCTTCTGCTCGTATACGCTGCCGAGCGTCCCGAGCGGCGTCGACGAGAACGCGATCTCCTCGACGCGCGAGTCGGCGGCGCGGTGCACCAGCAGCGGCGGCATCCCCGCCGACGCGATCGTCAGCCGGTCGCCCTCGATCCGGGCCAGCGACAGCGCCATCGACATCCGCTCCAGCGCCATCCGTTTGATCCGCTCCGTCGCGTCGCCGAGGAACGCGCCAGGCTCCTCCTCCGCATACGACGAGAAGAGCGTCTTGATGATCGTGACCATCGTCCCGGCTTTCGCGCCGTGTCCGGTCGCGTCGCCGATCGCGACCGTGAACGAGTCTTTCAGGACCCGGAAGTCGTAGTAGTCCCCCCCGACCTCCGTCGCCGTCTGCGTGAACGCGCCGACGTGGAACCGGTCTATCTGCGGCACATCCTTCGGCAGCAGCGAGAGCTGGAATCGCCGCGCCTCCTCGAGCTCTGCCGCCTTCCCCTCCAGGATCTTCTGCTGCACTTCCTGGTCGTGGCGGGCGCGTTCCTCCTGGTAAAGCCGCTGCCGCTGCTCCGAAAGATCGTGCGCCATGCGGTTGAATGCGACCGCTAGCTGGCCGAACTCGCTCTTCGAACGCACCGGAACGCGCGTCTGCAGATCGCCCGAGGCGATCCGCTCGGCGCCGGCGGTCACCGTCTGCACGTCGCGCGACATGTGATTCGCGAGCGGCACGATCCCGATCAGCGCGATCAACACGAGGCCGAGGCCGTAGCCGAAATTGCGGGCGGCGGTCTTTCGCAGCTCCTCCAGCTCGTCGCCCACCTTGCGCGCGACGACGAGCCGCACGCCGTTGCCGGCGTCCTTCGACGTCACGATCCAGCCCGGAACGTTCTTCCGGCTCTGCAAGCCGAGCGACTCGACCGTCTTCCGCTCCGCGTCGTTGCGCGTGTAGAGGTGCCCTTCCTTGTCGACCGCGAACGCGACTTCGCTGTCGTCGATCGGCGTGCCGAGGACGCGGCGGATCACCTCGTCCGGCTTGATCTGGGCGGTGACGTGGCCGACGACCTTCCCGTCCGTATGCAGCGGCGCGTTGAAGTCGTGCCCGAGGAGGAGCGCGGCCTGGCGCGCGCGCTGGCGAATCTCCTGGCGGCGCTCTTCGCTCATCTTCTTGACGACCACGACCGGCGGCGCTTCCTCCGCCGCCGGCGCCTCGACCGGCACGTTGCCGTTCTGGTCGACCTTCGCGTTTCTGCGCTTCACCGCGGCGTCGACGTGCACCTGGAAATCCGCGGTGCGCGCTTGCATCTCGCTCTGCAGCTCCTCGTTCAGCGCCTGGATCTTCTCTTTCGCCGCCTTCCGCTCATCCGCCGACATCGACTCCTCGCTGCGCGAGAGCTGCTGGATCTGCGCGACTTTCTCGTGGAAGTCGGCCGGCAACTCGAAATGCGGCATTGCCGGGATGTCGATGACGATCGGCGCCTCCGCCGTCTGTACCTCGGGATGTGCCTCCGGATGCGGCGCGGCGTGCTGTGGGGGTGCCGGCGGCGCAGGCGGATGCGCCGGCTCGATCGAGATCGCGTCGACCAGCGGCGCGGCGTCGCCCATCGCCATGAGGATCTCGCTCATCGGCGTCGTGCTCTGCTTCGCGTTCCCCGCCGGCAGCCTCTCGATCGGGAGCGCGGAGAGCCCCGCGAGCCCGCTGTCGAGCTCCGCGCGGATCGACGTCAGCCGCGCGTCCATCTGCCGCGTCATCCGGGCCGCCTGCCGCTGGTACGCCTCCTCCAGCGCTTTATGGGACGTCTCATACGAATACACCACGATCGCGACCAGCGGCACGACCGCCAGGAGAAACGCCGCGAGAACGAGCTGCGTACGAAGGCGCATTGCGTTGCAGTCTAAGACGGATCAGAAGCGCGAAAGTTTATGTCCACTCTTCGCGGCCGGTCCGCCCTTTGCCGGGCGTGCGCGGGTTGTTGCGGCGATCGACGTCGGGGACGAAGACCTCTCGTTCCGGACGCGTCCGTTGGAACTCCTCGACGAACTGCACCGCCTCGTCGATGACCTCATCGAATGATGCCGCCACCGGCGCCGCGGCGCGCAGCGTCTCACAGTGTCCGCGATAGGCCTCGCAACGCCGCACCGCCTCCTCGAACTGCGCGCGCACCGTTCCATCCTCGGCAACACGATTCGCGAGGTAGCGCTGCAGGTCGGGAACGCGCTCGATGTGGCTGCAGAACATGATCACGTCGTTCCCCGCCATCAGCGCGCGTTCGCTGATCGACTCGTACGAGCCGAGGTCCGAGACGGCGTGCATCTCCATGTCGTCGCTGATCGCGATGCCGTCGAAGTGCAGCCGGTTGCGCAGCAGGTCGTGCGTCATCGTTCGCGACAGCGTCGCCGGCAACCCGCTCTCGTCGACCTGCGGATACGTCCCGTGGCTGATCATGATCGCCTTCGCCTCGGGGCCGAGCGCCGCGTATGGCGCGAGGTCGCGGTCGAGCAGCGTCTCCAGCGGGACGTCGATCACCGTGGCGCCGTAGTGCGGATCGGCCGAGCCGATGCCGATGCCGGGGAAGTGCTTCAAACACGACGCCGTCCCGCGCTCGTGCAGGCCGCGCAGGAACGCGCCGGCGAGCTCGATGACCGACTTCGCGTCGCTCCCGAACGTCCGCCGCTCGAGTCCTTTCGGGGATGCCTCGCCGCGGATGTCGACCACCGGCGCGAGGTCGCATTCGACGTCGAAGTAGCGCAGCGCCATGCCGATCACCCTGCCGAGCCACGCCGACATCTCCGCCGGCTTCTCCCCTTCCGCGAACGCCTCGGCGCTCGGCAGTCCGGGAATCAGGTGGCGCAGCCGGTCGACGCGGCCTCCCTCCTGATCGATCATCATCACCGGCGGCCGCGCCGCCAGCGACTTGATCTCGCGCACCAGCTCGCGCAACTGCTCCGCCCCGCCGATGTTCCGTCCGAACAGCACCACCGCGTACGGCGACGCCTCCTTGAGGATCCGCCGCTCGAGATCGGTGATCGACTGGCCGGTCAGTCCGATGGCAAAAAGATCCTGCTCCATCTATCCGTTCAACTTCTCCCGCAGTCTTGCTAGCTCATTCAATGCCGCAATTGGCGTGAGGCCGTCAACATCGAGCGAACGGAGCGCATCCAGCACGTCCTGCTCCCGTGAATCGAACAGCGACATCTGCTTCGTCGGGGTGCGCGACTTCGTCTCCTCCACCATCGCCCGCTCCTTCCTCTCCAGCGTGTTCAGGATCTCACGGGCGCGGTCGATGATCGAGCGCGGGATGCCGGCCAGCTTTGCGACCTGGATGCCGTAGCTCTTGTCCGCGGCGCCCGGAACGACCTTGCGGAGGAAGATGATCTGGTCGTTCCACTCCTTCACCGCCACGTTGTAATTCGCCACGCGCGGCCGCGTCTTCGCGAGGTCCGTCACTTCGTGGTAGTGCGTCGCGAAGAGCGTGATGCCGCTGCGCTCCGCGTTGTCGTGGAGGAATTCGATGATCGCCCACGCCAGCGAGAGGCCGTCGAACGTCGCGGTGCCGCGGCCCACCTCGTCGAGGATGATGAGCGAGCGGTCCGTCGCGTTGTTGAGGATGTTCGCCGTCTCGTGCATTTCCACCATGAACGTCGATTCGCCGCGCGCGAGCTGATCCGAGGCGCCGACGCGCGTGAAGATGCGGTCGAAGATGCCGAGCGTCGCTTTTCCCGCGGGCACGAACGATCCCGCCTGATTGAGCAGCACCATCAGCGCGACCTGGCGGAGGTACGTCGACTTGCCGCCCATGTTCGGCCCGGTGATCACCTGGATGCCGTTCTGATCGCGGCGGATCTCCGTCGCGTTCGGAATGAAGCGCTCGCTCTGGAGCTGTTCGATCACCGGATGCCGTCCGTCCTCGACGCAGATCTCCGCGTCGTTCGACAGCGTTGCGCGGACGTAGCGGTTGCGCACCGCGATCGTCGCGAACGACGCGAGCGCATCGACGTCGCCGCACGCCCTCGCCGTCGCGAGAATCGCCGGACTGACGCGCGCGATCGCGCCGAGGAGCTGGTCGTACAGCCGCAGCTCGATGGCGTTCGCCTTCTCCTCGGCGCCGACGATCTTCTCCTCCAGCACTTTCAGATCCGGCGTGATGTACCGCTCCGCGCCGACGAGCGTCTGTTTGCGGATGTAGTCGTTCGGGACCTTGCCGAGGTTCGACTTCGAGACCTCGATGTAATAGCCGAAGACCGAGTTGAAGCGGATCTTCAGCGATGTGATGCCGGTGCGCTCCCGCTCCCGCGCCTCGATCTGCAGCAGGATCGACTTCGAGTCGTGTGCGATGGCGCGCAGCCCATCGAGCTCGCCGTCGATGCCTATGCGGATCGCGTTGCCGTCGCGGATGTTCGGCGGCGGCGCGTCGTTGAGCGTACGGTCGATCAGGTCGATCGTGTCGTTGAGCGGATTCAACGCTTCCCGAAGCTGCCGCCAGAGCGGGCCCTGAAGCGAACGCATCGTCTCCGCGAGCGCGCCGACGCTCCGCAGCGATTCGCCCAGCGTGAGCACCTCGCGCGGACTCGCGCTGCGCAGTGTGATGCGCGACGCCAGGCGCTCCAGATCGGCGATCGATGACAGCCGCGGCGTCATCTGCTCCAGCAGCGTACGTGTCCGCGTCAGCTCCTCGACCGCGTCATGCCTCGCGAATATCCCCTCGGCGCTCTTCAGCGGACGGATCAGCCAGCGGCGGAGCGTCCGCGCGCCCATCGCCGAGCGCGTGGCGTTGACGACCGACCAGAGCGTCGCCTTCGGCCGCGCCGTGTCGCGCGACTCGATCACTTCGAGATTGCCGAGCGTCGCCGCGTCGAGCTGCAGGAAGTCGGCGTCGTTGTCGACGCGCAGCGTCTGCACGTGGTTGAGCGTTCGTTTGTGGCTCGCCGTCGCGTAGCGCAACGCGCCGCCCGCCGCGTCGATCCGCGCGTCGTCGTCTTCGAGCCCGAAGCCGCGGAGCGACTGCGTCCCGAAGTGCTTCGTCAGATACTCCTGCGCCCCGCGCGCCTCGAACATCGACGGCTCGACCGGCGTCGCCGCCACGCCGAGCTGCTCTATTCGCGCGACTCCGTTCCCATCGCGCGGAAAGATCGCCTCGCGCGGCGCGAAGCGGGCAACGTCGTCCGCCAGCCGCGCGTCGTCGATCCCGCCGTACGTCGTGACAAAAAAATCGCCCGTCGACACGTCGAGGTACGCCGCGCCGATCCCGTGTGGCGCCGGCAATCCTGCCGGCGAAGGCACCAGCGCCAGCAGGTAACACGACTCCCGCTCGACGATGCTCGACTCCGTCGCCGTCCCCGGCGTGACGATGCGCACGATCTCGCGCCGCACCAGCCCCTTCGCCGCCGCCGGGTCCTCGACCTGCTCGCAGATCGCGACGCGCATCCCGTGCTTGATCAGCTTCGCGACATACCCATCGGCCGAGTGGTACGGCACCCCGCACATCGGCGCCTCGTTCTCCTGCCCCTTGTGCCGCGCCGTCAGGACGAGATCGAGCAGCGGCGCCGCCACCTCCGCGTCCTCGAAGAACATCTCGTAGAAATCGCCCAGCCGGTAGAAGAGGATCGCGTCAGGAACCTGCCGCTTGATCTCGAAATACTGCTCGAGCATCGGCGTGAGCTTGGGGCGGGACAT
>DASYSN010000158.1:0-7084 GCA_036003305.1 Thermoanaerobaculia bacterium | reverse complement strand
GGGCGCGCGGCGCGGCGCGCACGACAACAGGCATGCGATGACGAGGAACCGTTTCATGGAACCGTTCTCTGGATCAGGGCTGGTACTCGGACGCCATCACGAGGTGCGCGTCGTTCGTGACGTTCTGCACCACGACCGCGTAGCAGACGGCGTTGTCGGTCGGGTCGAACTGGATCGAGCCGTCGCTGACGATCGACGTCACCGCGGTCTGTCCCCACGCGTTCGGCGGAAGCGTCAGCGTGACCGTGCCGACCGTCGTCGCGCCGGTCGAGTCGTGCACGGTCGCGGTGATGGTGTTGGTCGTAGTTCCCTGGTTGAAGCAGCCGATGTTCGTGCGGGTATTCGAGTCGACGGTGACGCCGGGCGCGAACGAGCGGGAGCTCGTCCCGGCGAACTCCAGCACCGGAATGACCGTGCCGTAGCGCGTGCCGGTGGTGTAGCTCTCGGCGTCGACGATGAAGCGGTTGTTGTGCGTCCCACCCGGCGTACCGACCGCCTCCAGTGTCACGGCGCCGCCGCCCGTGTAGCCGTTGAAGACGTCGCCGAGGAAATTCTGGAACGTCTTCACCTGGCCGGGGAGCAGATTGAGCACGGCGTTGAACGGCGTACCGTTGTTGTCATGGAGCGTCGCCTGAACCTGGAACGCGTTGGCGGTCGGGTTCAGCAGCGAGACGCGTGTCTGGAAGCGCGCACCGCCGACGCCGGAGACGTTGCCCATCACCGGTATCGTGTGGAAGTCGGACGCGAAGCTGTCCATCGTGGTGCCGCGCCGAGCAACCGTACTTTGGGTTTGGGCGAACAGCGGCGCCGCGAAGAGAAGAGCGGCAAAAGCAATCAGAGTCTTTCTCATGGTCGTTCTCCTTGGCGTAGTCCCGCGTTACGGGAGGAACGGGTTCGGGATGTTCGGCTCCGTCGGGACGTTCGTTCCGCCGTGGCCCTGCAGCAGTCCGTTATGTGCCGGCGCGAGGAACGGGAAGCGCGGCAGGAAGTCCTTGTCGTTGACCTCGACGCCCTTGGCGAGTCCGGCGCTCGGGTCGCCCGCGGCGATGAGGCTGATCAGCACCGAGTTGACATTGACCTGATGGCGATTCGGCGCCGTGCCGCCGCCGAGCCGGCGTCCGTTCGGGAACGCCGAGTTGATCGCCGCGTCGATCGTGATGACGTCACCGGTCGAGCCGTCGGCGACCGGAATCGGACGGCCGAGGTTGATCGCGTTGATGATGTCGAGCCGCGGCCCCTTGAGCGTCGTGACCGCTGCATCCGGAACGCCGAGCGCTTTGTAGACGCCGAGCGCCTGGAGGTCGCGAACGAGCACCGGGAAGAGGATGTCCCCGCCGAAGTTCGTGACGTCATGCATCGGCGTCGTGTGGAGGTACAGCGTCTGCCGCTGCGTGCCGACGAGGCCCGCGTTGAAGAGCGGGAGCGCGTTGCGGCCGACCTGCACGTAATTGCCGGAGCCGCGGTTGCCGGTGACGATGTTGCTCGTGTCGACCGTCTGCACCGCCGGGCGGCTGATGCTGACCCAGACGCGCAGCAGGCTGTCGGTCGAAGTCGAGACGAGCTGTCCGTTGTGCGGGATCCCGTTCGGGAAGAGCTCCGCGGTCGGAATCTCGAGCGCGATGGAGTAGACGTTGAAGCCGGCGAAGACGTCCTTGATCGTCGTGCGGCGGGCGCCCGGAATGCCTCCGAGATCGGACTGGCCGAGGTTGACGAGGTCGAAGATGCCTTTCTCGTCGAGCTGGTATGGATCGTCGAACTCGCCGGCGATGATCCGCCCGCCGTTGCTCAGCGGCTTGATGTACGTGTCGACGAACGGCTGGTCGTAGAGGGCGTTTTCGCGGGAGCTCGGGTCGCCGGAGTCGTAGCCCTTGAACGGCCCGAGGCCGTACACGAGGCGGTCCGTCTGCGGCCCCTGGTTGTTCGGGAGGACCGGCAGGTCCTGGCCGATGATGGTCGGATTCGGCTGGCCGGGCGCCACGACGCGCGTGACCGTCATCGTCTCGGTGCCGCCGGTGAGCTGCCACAGGAGCTCGTTGCCGCCGCCGAGGGCGTCATTCGGTCCGGGTGCTGCTTCGGGCGCGAGCTGGACGTTGTACTCGACGCGGTAGACCGCTTCGTCCTTCAGGCTCGTACCCTTCGCGATGTGGAACTCGTAGCGGTAGCCGTTGCAGGCGCGGAAGCCCTGGTTGCCCTGCCCCGGCTCGTGGAGCGGGTTGTAATCCATGATGATGTAGAGCTTGTCGTGCGTGCCGTCGTTCACCCACGCGAACGTGTCTGTGTTGTCGGCGCACGGCTCGTTGAGAATGGCGAGCGCCTCGCGATGGCTCGAGGCGAAGGCCCGCGGCGCGATCGTACCGAGCGCCGTCACCATCAGCGCTGCCGCGAATAGGGATACCCGAGAGAGTCTCATAGCGTCTCCTTTGTGTTTTCAGCGCTGGATACGGACGGCGGCAAATCCACGGATGCGCGGGAGACGTAGGAAAACATTGAGGCCAACGTGTTCGACCGTCAGTTTCACGCGGTACTCGACGGCGCTCCCGACGGGGTGCTGATCGAATCAGGAGACCGGGTCGTCTATCTCAACTCGGCATACGCCCGGATGCTCGGCTACGCCGCGGCGACCGAGCTCGATTCCATTTCCATCCGCGACATCGCGCATCCCGAGGAGGTGGAGCGGCTGCAGTGGTTCGGGCGCTGCCGGAGCGAGGGGAAGCCGGCGCCGACGCGCTACTCGTTCCGCGCCTGTGCCCGCGGCGGTGACGTGGTGACGCTCGACGCCAGCATCTCGGCCGCGCGGGTCGACGGCGATCTCCTGATCACGACGATCGTCCGCCGCATCGAGTCGTCTCCCGCTCCCCCCTTCGACATCCCCGGCGTCTCCGCGCTCTCCCCGCGCGAACGCGAGGTGATCGACTACCTCCTCGCCGGCAAACGCTCGAAGGAGATCGCGCTCCTCCTCGATGTCTCCGACAAGACCATCTGGACGCACCGCTGCCGCGCGTTCCAGAAGCTCGGCGTCCAGGGACTCGCGGACCTCTTCCGGCTTTGCAGTCCTCGGTCCTCGTGACGAACAATCGCTTCGGGCGAGAACACGAACCCCTCATCCGCCTTCGGCACCTTCTCCCCTCTCACGAGGGGAGAAGGACGCTCGATTGAGTGGCCCCCCGAGATGGCGGGAGAATGACGCTCGATTGGTAGCGTCGCGAGGTTTTTCAATCGAGTACCCTTCGCTCCCGCGATAGCGGGGGAGAAGGTGCCGAAGGCGGATGAGGGGGCTGGGGCTTACGCGAGGACCTGGGTGGCAGCGCGGCACGAGTGGCGGTCCCCCCCGAGGACTCGATTCACCGCTTCCAGATGACGATCCGGTCCCAGAGCAGCCGCCGGACAACCTTCCAGAGAATCTCTTTCAAATTTCGCGGCCGCCCCGGCCACGGGATCGCGACCAGCGTCTCGACGCGAGCGCGATTCGGGAACATCCGGATCATCCCGCCCGCCGTCCAGAAGAGGTGCTCGACGTCGTAATTGTCGACGGCCTTCTTCTGCAGAAAATCCGGGAGCAGCGCGAGGCCGCGAATCTGGTAGTGCGGATCGGGCTTGAACAGCCATCGAAACCGCGCCGGTGTCGTGATCATCACCAGCCCGCCGCTCCGGAGCACGCGCATCATCTCCTTCGCCGCCGCCTTCGGCCGCGGGAGATGTTCGATCGTCTCCAGGCAGAGGACCGCATCGAAGCTTTGATCCTGGAACGGCAACGTGTCGCCGCTCGCGACCACGTATTCGCTGTTTCCCCGAAGTTCAACCAGATCCGGATTCATCACCACGTCGACCGCCGCCACCCGGTACCGCGGCTCCGACGCCAACGCGATCGCCACCCCGCCCGCCCCCGCACCCAGATCGAGAATCCGCAGCGGCCGCTCCCCATATTTCGACGCGAAGTAGCCAACCAGTTCCAGCCCCTCGGCGAACCGCTGCTTCACGAACTCGACGTTCGCCGCGTAGTGCGCCGCATCGCGCGGAACCGTACGCTCCAGTCCGCGAATGGCGACGTCCTCGTACCGGGCACGGAGGTCGGTCGTCATCGGCGATGAAGCCTCGGGCGCCAGTAGCCGTGGCGCCGTTTGTGGTGAGCAACCGCAACTACCTTGACCATACCCTCTTCTACAAAGTAGACCAGCGAATAGGGAAACGTGTGGAAGACATAACGACGCGTTCCAGCGACGTATCTTGGCCAACGTTGCGGTGCATCGGTGACGACAGTGATCGCGTGGTCGAACTCGACGAGGAAAGCGGCTTCAGCGGCGGCGCTTCGATCCCGATACCAGCGTGTCGCTTCCTCCGCTTCTTCGGATGCTTCCTCGAAGAAATGGAGCTGTGTCACCGGCCGGACCGATGAAGACGAGCGCGAACTTCCGACCACGGAATCGTCTTTACGCGACCGGCGCGATACTCCGCCATCCGGTGCTCGATTTCAGCGGCCCAAGCCTCTTCGACCCCTTCGTCGGCTGGCTCCTCGATGCTCTCGAGTAGGAGGCCTGCCAGTTCCGCGCGGTCATCCGCCGTCAGCTCAGCAGCCTTCTCGTAGAGATCCTGGACGGCGCGACGCACACGCCGATTCTAGCGGATGTTAGGGCCGCGCTCACGGGCACACGGCTGACGGTGTTAGACGGCCGGCTGGCAGCGTAGGACGCCAACCGACGCTGCGATTCTGTGTGGCGCCGGCAATCTTGCCGGCGTCTCCGGGTCGGCGCCGGCAGGATTGCCGGCGCCACACCTGGGCTGGCAGCTACTTCGCGGCTTGCAGCGTGGCGAGGTCGGCGAGGACCTCTTCGCTGTGCGCCTGCGGCTTGACCTTCACGTACACCTTCCGGATCGTGCCGGAGGGGTCGATGATGAAGGTGTTGCGGGCGGCGTAGGTGTTTCCCTGGTACTCCATCACCGAACCGTACTGGTTGACGACTTTGTGCTCGGTGTCGGCGAGGACCTTGAAGTTGAGGCCTTCCTTCGTGCAGAAGCCCTTGTGCGAGTCGACCGGATCGACGCTGACGCCGACGATCGCCGCGTTCTTGGCCGTGTACTTGTCGAGATCGCGCTGGAAGTTGTGCGCCTCGATCGTGCAGCCCGAGGTGAAGTCCTTCGGGTAGAAGTAGAGGACCACCCACTTGCCGTGGAACTGGTTCAGCGACACCGGCTGACCGTCCTGACTCGGCAGCGTGAACGTGGGTGCGACCGTCCCCTCGGCCGGGACGACCGGCGCGGCGGCCGGCGTATCGGCAGCGAAGGCGACAAAGGCGACGAGAAGGATGGCAATCGCGACGAAAGTGGGCTTCATCTTCTTTTCTCCTGCGACGGGGAGATATCACACCGTCGGATCAAAGGTTGTTTCGGTTCGGTCTCGATAGCACCGGTTGCAGCTCGCGTATTTCCGGCGCGCACGACGGCTCCCACGGGTAGCGGTGATTCCGGTCGGGCCAAACCATCTGGACGACCGCGAAGGAGACTGAGCCGTAATAGTCGAGCGCGCGACCGAAGTGCTGCTGGTACGTCTCCGGCGCGACCCGGACGAACATCACCTCGTAACCCTCGAGAACGTGGCTGTAGCGACATCCGGGATCGAAGCTCTCTCCCTCTTTGATGTCGTCGGCCAGGACGTCGATCAACTTCTGGGCGGTGGACCCGGGCAAACCGAAGATGACGATCTCCGGATGACCGAACGTCGCGAACAGTCCGATGGAGTAACTGTGCGGTGGCGAGCCGTCCGGCAATACGTTCAGCACATGCCAGCCATGCTCCTGGATATCAGCGCGAAGGTTCTTTTCGATGGCGTCCATCGGCCGCTTACCGGCTCCCGTACTGCTTCGCGTAGTACGCCTGGTACTCCGCGCTGCGGTCCTTGATGGCGCGCCACCACGGCTCGTGATCGGTGTACCAGCGGACGGTCTCTTCGAGCATGACGTCGAAGTCGGAGCGGAAGCGGAAGCCGAGGTTCTCGATCTTCGCGCTGCTGATGGAGTAGCGGCGGTCGTGGCCCTGACGGTCGGCGACCTGTTTGATCAGCGACTGCGGCTTGTTCAGCAGCTCGAGGATCTTGAAGGTGATGTCGCGGTTCTCGCACTCGTTGCCGCCGCCGATGTTGTACGTCTCGCTGTTGGCGCCGTGCTCGATCAGGAAGTCGATCGCGGCGCAGTGGTCGTCGACGAACAACCAGTCGCGGACGTTCCGGCCGTCGCCGTAGAGCGGGAGCGGGAGGTCGTCGATCGCGTTGGTGACGAAGAGCGGGATCAGCTTTTCGGGATACTGGAACGGGCCGAAGTTGTTCGAGGCGCGCGTAACGATCACCGGGAGGCCGTACGTCTGCGCGTACGCGTACGCCATGCGGTCGCCGCCGGCCTTCGACGCGGAGTATGGGTTCCTCGGATTCAGCGCGTCCGACTCCCGGAACGATCCTTCGGCGATGGAGCCGTAGACCTCGTCGGTCGAGACCTGGACGAAGCGCTTCAGGTTCGGCGCGTGCTTCCGCGCCTCTTCGAGCAGCACCAGGACGCCGTGGACGTCCGTCTCGATGAACGTGCCCGCTTCCATGAGCGAGCGGTCGACATGCGTCTCCGCCGCGAAGTTGACGACGACATCTATGCCGTCACCGGTGACCCCTTTGTACCCTTCTGCTACCGCGTTTGGATCGGCGATGTCGCCCTGCAGGAAGCGGTAGTTCTTCGCTCCCTCGTACTCCGCGAGGTTCTCGCGGATGCCGGCGTACGTCAGCTTGTCGAGGTTCACGACCTGCGCGTCGTCGCCGTACTTCTTGAAGAGGAAACGGATGAAGTTCGAGCCGATGAAACCGGCGCCGCCGGTCACGAGATAACGCATGATTTGTCCCGTAGTACGAGCTGGATCAGTAAATCGCCCAAGCCCGCGTCAGATAGTCCGCGAACGTTAGCACGAACAGCACGCCGAGCCAGAGAAACGAGCCGAGGATGACGACCCACGTCAGGCGGGTCGAATGGGCGGCGTGCATGAAGTAGAGGATGACGAGCGACGCCTTCGTCGCCGCGATCACGAGCGCGACCGGGGTGTTCGCCCATCCCAT
>DASYSN010000157.1:0-2037 GCA_036003305.1 Thermoanaerobaculia bacterium | reverse complement strand
CCGGGCAAGTGGGACGTTGATGCGGTCATCGGCCGCAACGGCGTTCCGCGGCCCGTTTGGGTGGCGTAGCGCGTGCTACCCTTCGCGCGCGTGGATCTCCCTCTCGAATTCATTGAAGTCGCGCGCGTGACCGATCTCCCGGCCGGCCGCGTGAAGAACGTCAAGATCGGGGACGAGGCGATCGCGCTCTACCACACGGCGAAAGGCTTCTTCGCGAGCGAGAGCCGCTGCCCCCATCGGGGCGGGCCGCTCGCGGAGGGGGACGTCATCGGCGACGAGATCGTCTGTCCGTGGCACCTCTGGGGATTCAATCTCGAGAACGGGCTCTGTCCCGGGAACGCGGACATCTGCATCACCATGCATGAAGTGAAGGTCGACGGAGATCGCGTGCTCGTGCGCTTGGCGCCGGTGCGCGAGGCGACGCCGAATCTGTCGTGAACGCGAAACCGCTACGTCACGTCGATGTCTATTCGAGCGCCGGCCGGCTCGAAGCGCTCTACCGCGATCTGCAGGACCCCGCGGCCATCGCCGTCGTCTGCCATCCGCACCCCCTCGGCGGCGGCACGCTGCACAACAAGGTCGTCTTCCGCGCGGCGCGCGGCCTCGAGAACGCGAACGTCGCGACGCTCCGATTCAATTTTCGCGGAACGGGGACGAGCGCGGGAACGCACGACGAAGGCGAAGGTGAGCTCGACGATGTCACCGCCGCGATCGAGTGGGGAAAGCGCAAGCATCCCGGCCTGAAGATGATCGTCGGCGGCTTCTCCTTCGGCGCGTGGGTCGCCAGCCGCGTCGCCTGCGAGCTCCCGGAAATCGCCGGTCTCTTCCTCATCGGCACGCCGGTGAACAAGTACGACTTCGGCTACCTCCGCCACTGCGAGAAGCCGATGCTCTTCCTCCACGGCACGCAGGACGAGTACGGCGACGTGTCGAAGCTCGAGAAGGCAGTCGAGAACATCCGCAACGCCGAGAGCGTCATCGTCACCGGCGCCGACCACTTCTTCACGAAGCAGTTGGAAGCGGTGGAAGAGACGATGCGGACCTGGGCGCAGGAACTACTCGAAACTTAGGGCGTCCCCTGGAGCGGCGGACGCCATCGTCCGCCGGTTCCACCGACATCCCGGGCGGACGAGGCGTCCGCCCCTCCGGGTTAGAGGTGGAGGTTCTTCAGGAACTCGAGGCCGAGGATCGTTCGCGAGCCGTGCCACGTGAAAAGGTGGCCGGGGAAGGGCCCGACGACGCGACTGGTGACGCGGGCGCTCGTGATCGCTTTCGCATCATCGACGGTGAAGGCGTACGGCTCGTCGGGGAGGAAGATGACGTCGGCCTCGATCTCCCCGACATCGATTGACGGATATCGCTTCTGGTCGCGGAGGGCGTTCCGTCCGCCGGTCTGTTCGACGAGATCGCTGACGTAGGTATCGCCGCCGCACCACATCCACGGCTTCTTCCAGATCGCGACGGCGAAGGTGAAGTCGCGTTGTGGCATCGCGCGCGCGGCGGCGAGTCGCTCGAGCAGCGGCTGCGGGTCTCGAGAGTGAATGGCCCCGAGGTCGCGAAAGAGTGTGGCGACGTCGTCGACGGTCTTCGGTTCGGAGACGTGCACGCGGGCGAACTCCTCGATCTCGCGCGCATGTTTCGCGAGGTTCTCCTCCTGGTTCATGTAGACGATGTCCGGCTTCAGCGCGCGGATCTCGTCGATGCGCGGGTTCTTCGTGCCGCCAACGCGCGGTAACGTGAGGCCCTCCGGAAAGATGCACCAGTCGGTGATTCCGACGACGTCCGCACCGGCGCCGAGGTCGAAGAGCGTTTCCGTCAGCGACGGGACGAGCGAGACGACGCGCACTACTCCATCCGCTTGCGGTACTTCGGATCGAGCGCGTCGATCAGGCCGTCGCCGAGGAAGTTGAGGCCCATGACGGCGAGCATGATCGCGATGCCGGGATAGATCGCGAGGTGGTTCGCGATGCCGAGGTACTGCCGGCCGGAGGTGAGCATGGCCCCCCACGACGGCGTCGGCGGCTGTACGCCGAGGCC
>DASYSN010000156.1:0-6514 GCA_036003305.1 Thermoanaerobaculia bacterium | reverse complement strand
GGTCAGCCCCTTGCGATCGCCGGTGCTACGCGCGAGTACCTCGCGCAGCACCGCGAGATCGAGGATCGCCATGCCGAACGGCGAGACGATCGTCGGGACGTCGGGCCGCTCGTAGCGGAACGTCCCGTTGAGAAGATCGGGAATCGTGCCGCGGATGAAGTCGCGCGTTCCCGTCGCCTCGGCGGCGAGATGAACGGACGTTTGCGCGCTGCAGACGTGTTCCACGTCGTCGACCACGTTGTAGGCGCCGGCGATGATCTCCGGCGCGAGGTCGCGCAGCGAGATGTGCAGCACGGTGAACGAGCGCTTCGGCAGCGATGCGACGTGCGGCGTCGTGGCGTTCGTGGCGAAGCTGACGACGTCCGCCTCCTCGAGCGCCCCTTCGAGCGAGGCCGCGGACGGAGTGATTTGCGGAAACTCGGATTTGACGCGCGTCGCGAAGCGCTCGACGCGACTCGGGTCGAGGTCGGCGAGGAGGACACGCTGCAGCGGGAAGAGGTGCGCGATGAATCGAAGGATCTCGTAGTTGATCGGTCCGCAGCCGATGAGCGCGAGTGACGCCGGCGATTCGGTTCCGGCGAGGCCGCGCAACGCCACAGCGGCCGCGGCCGCCGTCCGCTTCGCGCTGATGACGGTTCCGTCGACGATCGCCACCGGCTTTCCGGTCATCGCGTCGTTCACGATCAACATGGCCGCGGCGCGTTCGGCGCCGGCGGAGACGTTGCGCACGAACGAGGCGACCCACTTCACGCCGACGATCGGCCGCTCATCTTCAATGCTGGCGGGCATGGCAAAGAAACGTCCGCCGTTCGCGTACAGCGGCTTGGTGCCGGGTGTCTGGGTCTGGCCGCGCGCGTGCGCGAGGTAGGCGTCCGTGACGGCACGGAGCACGAGTTCGTCGTCTTCGAGGATCTCGCGTACAGCCGGACCGGAAATGATCGTCAGGTCGCGCTCAGGCATGGCCGGCGATCTTAACCGCGATGCCGATCGTCTCGGCCACCCAGCGATCGTCGTAGATCGTGTCGAGATAGCGCTCGCCGGAGTCCGGAAGGATGACGACCGCCGTCTTCGGCTCGCGGAGGACGTCGTCGCACATGCCGAGCGCCGACATGACCGCGCCGCTCGATCCGCCCGCGAGGATCGCTTCGGTCTCGAGGAGCTTCCGCGCGCCGAGGACCGCATCGCCTTCGCTAACGTGAATGACACGCGACACCGGCACGCCTTCCACGAGCGGCGGACGAATCGCCGATCCGAGGCCGGGGATGATGCGCCGCTGCGGAGGGCTGCCGAAGATGCGGCTGCCTTGTGCGTCGACGGCAACCATCTGCGTCCGCGCGCCGCGGCTTTGGACGTAGTCGGCACAGCCGCGGAGCGTGCCGCACGTTCCGGTCGCGCAGAAGATGTAGTCGGGCGCGCGGCCGAGCTGCTGGAAGATCTCCGCGCAGGTGACCTCGTGCGCCGCCGAGTTGTTGGCGTTGCTGTACTGATTCGGCCAGAACGACGGCTCGTGCGCCGCGAGCAACTCCTGCACGCGCCGCAGGCGCGCCGGCAGCAGCTCGCCGGTCGCCGGATCGGGAACGGTGACCTCGTCGATCGTCACGCCGAACGCGCGGAGGATGTTCGCGTGCTGCGCGGTCATCCGTCCGTCGACGACGCAGATCAGCCGGAGCTGAAAGAACTTGCAGACGCCGGCAAGCGCGAGGCCGGTGTTGCCGGAGGTCGACTCGATGACGGTCGTGCGGCCGGGAATGACCGCTCCCTCTCGAATCGCCGCGAGGAGCATCGACGCGGCGGCACGGTCCTTCGAGCTCCCCATCGGATTGAGGAGCTCGAGCTTCGCGTAGATCGACGCCGTGGCGGAGCCGCCGAAGTATCGATTGAGCTGAATCAGCGGCGTATTGCCGATCGCCGACAGCACGCCCGAGGCGAGCGTGTCGGAAAAGACGTCAGCCGCCGAAACCGTTTCGTGCATGGATGAAACAGTGGGTGGTGTGGCGAGTTCGGGACCCTTCGCGAACTCGCCATCGATGATGATGGTGTGGAGAGTTACTTCTTGGACATTGCCTTCTGGCCTTGGGTTTTGCTCGCGGCCTTCATCTTGGAACCGGCGGCCTTCGCCTGGCTCTTCGACGTAGACTTCGACGCCATGCCGCGGCTCTTGCCGTTGGCCTTGCCGTTCTCTCCGAACGTCTTGCCGAGGTCCTTGGCGACCATCTTCTTCATGGCCTTCGCGGCCGCGGCGCGGGACTTCGCGTCACCCTTCATCGCCGCTTTCATCGCCAATCCAAGAGCCTTCGCCTCTGCCTTCCGAGATTTTCCTTCTGCCTTACGGGCCATGTCCGCTTTACTGGCTTCTGCCACGGTACTCTCCCTTCGTTCCTCAAATTTCCATGCGGACGAATTTCCGCACGTCGGTGTCGGGGGATTTACTTAGACTCGTAAGTGTCTGTTCAACGCCGGAGCAAGTCAATAGCAGGAATGAGTTTTTTCCGCTTCTGCCACCGCGTGCACTGCCGTCTCTCCTCTCGTATGATGTCGGTCTTCAGCGGGGACAATCGTTCAGATGGGTTTGACCGAAAGCTGGGCTTCGCTTTCCTTTGGCCAGGAAGCTTTGTGGTTTCTCTGGAAGCTCGTCCCGCAGACGTGGACCTACAACATCGTCCTGCCGGTGGGGATCCGCGGCCCGCTCGACGCCGATGATTTTCGCGCCGCGCTGCAGTTCGTCTCCGATCGCCACCCGTCGCTGCGGATGGAGTTTCGTGAGGACGGCGGAAAGCCTTTCCAGCGCGCGGTCGAGCCGTTCGACGTTCGCTTCGAAGGGGTCGACGCGAGCGGCTGGAGCGACGCGGATGTCGAAGCCGCCATCGCCGATCGCGCGCACCAGCCGTTCGATCTCGAGTCGAGCGCGGCGATGCGCACGACGCTTTTTCGCCGCGCGGCCGATCATCATCTATTGCTGATCGTCGTCAGCCACATCGTCAGCGATCTCTGGTCGCTCATCGTGCTGGTCGACGAGCTGCGGCAGGTCTACGCGGCGAAGAGGGAGCGACGACCGTGCGTCCTGCCGCCGCTCTCGCAGACGTTCGCTGACGTCGTCTCCGAGCAGCGGAACGCGCTCGACGGCGAGGCCGGCGAGCGGCTGTGGCAGCACTGGCGCGAGGAGTTGTCGGGCGAGCTGCCGGCACTCGACCTCCCGACGGATCGGGTGCGGCCGAACGTGCAGTCGTTCCGCGGCGGCACGATCACACGCCGCATGAGCGCGGAGCTGACACGCAAGCTGAAACAGCTCGCCGGCCGCGAGCGCGCCACGCTCTACATGCTGCTGCTGACCGCGTATGAAGTGCTGCTCCACCGTTACACGGGCCAGGAGAGTTTCCTCGTCGGCACACCGACGTCCGGCCGCGAACGTCCGGAGTGGCAGGGTCTCGTCGGCGACTTCGTCAACATGGTCCCCCTCCGCGCCGATCTCTCCGGCTCCCCCACATTTCGCGAGCTCCTCGGCCGGGTTCGCACGCGGCTGCTCGCCACGATGCAGCATCAGGAGTATCCATTCTCGCTGATCGTCGACCGTCTTCATCCGGTGCGCGATCTCAGCCGCTCGCCGATTTTCCAGACCACGTTCGTGCTGCAGAAGTTCCACCGTTTCCCGGAGCTGTCGCGCGTCATGATCCCGGGCGAGCACGAGCCGCCGATCCCGTTCGCCGACCTCCAGCTCGAACCGATTCCGTTCGCGCAGCAGGACGGGCAGTTCGACCTCAACGTCGAAATGAAGGAAGACGAACGCGGCCAGCTCGCCGGCGCGTGGAAGTACGCCGCCGATCTGTTCGACGCCGCGACGATCGAACGGATGGCGGCGCACTTCGAGACGCTGCTCGAGTCGATCGCCGCGGACCCGGCACGGCCGATCGGCGAATTGACGCTGCTGCGCCCCGCGGAGGTTGCCGGCGTGATCGCGCAAGGAGCAGGACGCGCCGTCACGCTTCCCAACGGCACGATTCCCGACCTGATCGAGGCGCAGGCGCAAAAGCGTCCGGACGCGATCGCCGTCACGTGCGGCGAAGAGTCGATCACGTACGGCGAGCTACACCAGCGCGCCACCGCGCTCGCGCGCAGCCTCGTGCACCGCGGCGTCCGGCGCGACTCGATCGTCGCCGTGCTCCTGCCGCGCGGCATCGATTTCATCACGGCGCTCCTCGGCGTCTCGAAGGCGGGCGGCGCGTTCCTTCCACTCGACGCGCGCCACGCCCAATCGCGAACGCAGCAGATCGTGGAAGACAGCGAGGCGACGCTCTTCCTCACCAGCGTCGAACATGACGCAGCATCCGACGACCTTCCGCGCATCGCCGGAAGCAACCTCGCTTACGTCATGTACACCTCGGGATCGACCGGCAAGCCGAAAGGCGTGATGGTCGAGCATCGCGGGATGCTCAACCACATGCTCGCCAAACTCTCGGACCTCGAGATGGACGAAGAAAGTGTTCTCGCGCAGAACGGTCCGCCGACGTTCGACATCGTCGTCTGGCAATGCCTCGCGCCCCTAGCCGTCGGCGGGCGCGTGGTCGTCTTTCCTGACGACGTCGCGGAAGATCCGTCGCGGCTACTCGACGAAGTGGAACGGCGCGGAGTGACCGTGCTGCAACTCGTCCCGTCGATGCTACGCGCCATTCTCGACGAAGCGCCTCGCGAGCTGACCACGTTGCGCTGGATCGTGCCTACAGGCGAAGCGCTCCCGACGACGCTCTGCCGCCGCTGGCTCGATCGCTATCCCCGCATCCCGCTGCTCAACACGTACGGCTCGACCGAATGCTCCGACGATCAATGCCACTACGTCATCCGCCGGCTCGACACGGCGGATGACGCGGTCGCCATTGCCTCGATCGGCAAGCCGATCCCCAACATGACCGCGCACGTGCTCGACGCGAATCTCGCGCCGGTCCCGGACGGCGTCGCGGGCGATCTCTACATCGGCGGCGTTGGCGTCGGCCGCGGTTACATCAACGATCCGGAGCGCACCGCCGCCGCGTTCGTCGCCGATCCTTTCTCATCGGAACCCGGCGCGCGC
This sequence comes from Thermoanaerobaculia bacterium, assembly GCA_036003305.1. Lineage (GTDB taxonomy): Bacteria > Acidobacteriota > Thermoanaerobaculia > Gp7-AA8 > Gp7-AA8 > DASXHZ01. The sequence continues at coordinate 1,452 of DASYSN010000156.1, read as the reverse complement.
CTCTACCGAACGCGCGATCTGGCGCGCCGCCGCGCGAACGGCAATCTCGATTTTCTCGGCCGCGTCGACGCGATGATCAAGCTCCGCGGGTTCCGCATCGAGCCGGGCGAGATCGAAGCGGCGCTCATGCAGCATCCGTCCGTATCGGCGGCGGCGGTCATCGCGCGGGACCATCCGTCGCGCGAACGCGTGCTGGTCGCCTATGTCGTCTCGCGCGCCTCGACCGAGCCTGCCGGCGATGAATCGACTGGTGAGTTGCGGCGGTTTCTCGGCGACCGGCTGCCGCAGTACATGGTGCCCTCGACCGTCGTGTTTCTCGACGCTCTTCCATTGACGCCGAACGGCAAGCTCGATCAGCGCCGACTCCCGGTGCCGCAATGGGAGGTGGCCGAAGCGGTCGACCTGGTATCACCGCGCACGCCGGCCGAAGAAGCGATCGCCGCGATCTGGGCCGACGTCCTCGGAATCGAGCGAGTGGGCGTGACGCAGGACTTCTTCGCCATCGGCGGCGACTCGATCAAGAGCATCCAGATCGTGGCGCGCTGCAAGCGCGCCGGATTCGAAGTTCGTCCCACCGACCTCTTTCAGCATTCGACCATTGCCGCGCTCGCGGCGTTCGCGAAGCGCGGCACGCCCGCGATCGCCGAGGCCATTCCGGCGCTCGAAGTGAGCCAGGAGCTGTTCGACCTCGCGCTGGCGCAGGTGGAGTTCGACGAGGCATGACCACGCGCGCCAAAGAGGTTTATCCGGTCACGCCGATGCAGGAGGCGATGCTGTTCGAGTCGGTCGCTGCGACCGGCACGGACGTCTACATTCAGCAGCTTTCGTGTCGCCTCGCCGGCGAGCTGCGTCTCGCCGATTTCGAGCGTGCCTGGCAGACGCTCTTCGATCGGCACGCCGTCCTGCGCACCGCGTTCGCATGGCGCGACCTGCCGCAGCCGCTGCAGGTCGTCGGTGATCAGGTGCGCGTGCCGCTGGAAGTCGTCGACGCAACGAACGTCGCCGCGCTCCGCGAAAGAGAGCGGCTCGACGGCTTCGACCTCGGCCGCGCGCCGCTCATGCGCCTCAAGCTCGTGCGGCTCAGCGAGAACGAGCATCAGCTGATCTGGACGTGGCATCACATCATCCTCGACGCCTGGTCGGTGCCGATCGTGATGGAGGAGCTGTTCGCCATCTACGGCGGCCAAACGGAGCTGCCTCCCGTACGTCCGTATCGTGACTTCGTCGCGTGGCAGCGGTCGCGAAGCCTCGGCGAAGCCGAAACGTTCTGGCGCGCGGAGCTTGCGGGCTTCCACGAGCCGACGCCAATCAGGTGGACCGCGCAGAATCCCGAGCCGCCGGACTACGGCCTCGACTACGTCCAAGTTCCCGACGCCGAGATGGAGGCGCTCCGCGATGCCGCACGCCGCTCGCGCCTGACGTTCAACACGCTCGTGCAGGGCGCGTGGGCGC
>DASYSN010000155.1:0-8903 GCA_036003305.1 Thermoanaerobaculia bacterium | reverse complement strand
CCCGAAGCTCGCGGAGACCGCGATCATGCTCTCCGCCAGCTACGGCATCAAAGAGGCCGTCGATCCGCTGCTGCGCATGGTCGGCGAGCGCGATCTCCTCGGCATTCGCAAGCAGACGCGGATGCACGCGATCCGCGCCCTCGGCGACCTCGCCGAAGCGCGCGCTCTCGACGGCATGCAGCAGTTCTTCACCGATTCGTTCCTCCCGTGGCCGCCGCGCGACGAGCGCCGCGTCGCGTTCGAATCGCTCGCCGGCTATGCCGCCGACGCCCGGCTGCCGATCCTCGAAAAGGGGCTGAAGTCGCGCGATCCGGTCGTTCGCGAGATCTGCCTGAAGCTGAAGGGGGCGGAGGCATGATGGAGCACCTCGTCTCCGTCATCGTCGCCGCGGTCAACGCGCGGACGCTCTATCCGGCGATGCACCCGCAGGTCTTCGACGCGGTCGGATCGATCGTCACGGCGCTCAGCGAGATGTGCGCGGAACGGCACTCCGATTCGGTCACGCTGCTCGTCATCGGCGACGATCTCGTCTTCGAGAACGACGTCGTCCGAACTCCGACGCTGATGCAGCGGCAGTTTGTCGAGATGCTGCGGCGCCACGGCATCGAGCGCCTCACGCTCGCCGACGGCATCGGCTACAACGAGTGCCACGAGCTCGTCACCGCGCTCGCCGCGGGCGAGACGCCGCAGTCGTCGTCGCATGTGATCCTCGGCCGCGTAAAGGTGACAATTGACGGTAAAGGGCCGGACATCGACGAGCGGCAGTTTCCGAACGACGAGTTCAACGTCGTCCGCGACGCGTTCTCACGCTTCCGCATCGAAGGCTGCATGCCGCTCACGCCGATGGAGAACCTCGTCTGGGGCTTCATCGAGGCGCTCTCGCAGACGACGCGGACGATGCTGCCGCTCGCGAAGCTGAAGGATCACGACGAGTACACGTTCGTGCACGCCGTGAACGTCTCGCTGCTCGTCCTAGCGCAGGCGCGCTCGTTCGGGATTCAGGGCTCGATGCTGCACGCGTTCGGCATGGCCGCGCTACTGCACGACGTCGGAAAGCTGATGGTGCCGCTGCCGGTGCTCAATCGTCCGGGCAAGCTCGAAGGAGAAGACTGGAAGGTCATGCAGAGCCATGCCGAGCAGGGGGCGTGGTATCTCAGCGAGACCGCAGGCGCCACGCCGCTCTCGATCGTCGTCGCGTACGAGCACCACCTCCGCTACGACGGCAAGCCGAATTACCCCGTCACGCGCCCTGGCCGCATCCCGAACCTCGCAACGCGCATGACCTCGATCGCCGACTCGTACGACGCCCTTTCCACGCAGCGTCCGTACTCCAAACCCCGTGGCCGCGCCACCGCCGTCCAACTCCTCCGCGACCGCGTCAGCACCTTCTACGACCCGTTACTCCTGGCCAATTTCATCCAAATGATCGGGTTGTGACGTCCCCATCATCGGCCACGCCACGGCGAATCCGGCGATGTAGATGACGGCGGCCACGATGACCATGACGCGCAGTCCGAAGATCATCGAGGCGTACTCCGCGACGCCCCCGGCGACGGCACCGATGAGGTTCGACCCGAGCGAGGCGACCGGATCGGGCGATCTGCGGAGCAGCGTCGAGAAGAGAATGCCGGCGAAGCCGATCGGCAGGACGTTCAGCATGACGCCGGCCGTTCGTGCGAACGCCAGTCCGTGCATGGCGAGATCCGACGGCGTCAGCGCGTAGCCGGCTGCCAGCGCGAGCAGCAGCAGCACCATCGGAGCGACAAGGCCCACCTCGCGCCGCTGCACCGCCGCATTCGCGACGAACGCAACGATCAGCACGCCGGCAAACACCGCGGCGTTGACGAGCCACGTCGAGCCGAACAGGAGCGATAGATTGGTCACGCTGCGCGTTTCGATCAGCAGGAACGCCGCGCCGAAGAGGAACAGCGCCAGGTCGAAGCGCCGGCGCGAGTAGAAGCCCGCACCGTAAGCCGCGCGCACCGCGATGAGCGCGATCGCCAGCACGATCGCGAGCACCACGACGTAACCCTTCGGGAACGTGTCCGGCCGGATGTAGAGGAACGGCCAGTCGTCTGTCGACGGACGGATGTTCGTGTCGAGCGCCACCGGTCTAAACGCCGCGGCTCGCGCGGCGAGCGGAACGTCTTTTCCCTTGCCGCAGAGGAACACGTACGTCTGCCCGGATCGATCGCGCACCACGAGCGGCTCGGTTCCCGTTGCCTCCCGCAGATTCCGCTTCATTCGCGCGGCGATGAACGGCTGTTTGAAAACGAGGAACGAGATGCTCATCACTCCGCCGTCGCGCACGTGCTTCCAGGCGTTCCGCAAGGCTTCCGTGGTGTAGACGTAGTTGTCGAGGCGCAGCGTCGACATCGACGAGAACATCGAGTGGGAGTCGAGCAGGCCGAAGCAGACGGCGTCGTACGTCGCATGCGTGGAGTCGACGAAGACGCGCGCATCCGTGATGACGGAGCGCACTCGCGGGTCGGCATAAGGCCGCTCCGGATGCAGCCGCTCTCCGATCGCGTGGATGACGGGGTCGATCTCGACGGCGTCGACGTGGCCATAACCGGTGCGCAGCGCCGCCGCAACGTCGTTGCCCGTTCCCGCTCCGACGACCAGCGCCGTCCCATGGCTTTTTGGCGCCTGGAATGGCAGCTCGTACAGAGCGGCGTCCTCCGAATGGCTCGCCGCAAAGTCGCGGATGTACTGGTGCTGATCTCGGTTCGCCGAGAGCACGTATTCGCGTCCCGTCGTGTGCCGCATGTCGATGCGGTTGTAGGGTGAGAACTGCGCCGACTCGATCGAGAGCACGGCAAACAAGAGGGCGCCGGCGAATGCGAGCGCCGAAGGCCAGCCGCGCGAATGCCACAGCAGGACCGGCAGCGCCGCTGCGGCGATCCACCACGGCGGTGACGTGCCGAGAGCCGCCAGCGACACGGCCGCGATCACGCCGAGGAGCGAGCCGGCGAGGTCGATCGAATAGGCGCGCAGAGGCGGCAACTGCTCGAACAGCTCCGCGAGCCGCGCGCCGAGGCAGACGAACAGCCACGCGACCCAGCAGAAGAGCACCGCGATCAGCACGGTGTTCTCCGCGAACGTTTCATCCGCCTTCAGTCCCTCGGCGCCCCACATGGAGATCGCGCGGTCGGGGAACGACAGGTACATGAGCCCGAGCGGCTGCGCGAAGCGAAGAACAATCGCCAGCAGAAACAGCGACGGCAGGAACAGCCGGATGAGCGGCTTCGACCACCGCGAGAGCGCCGCGCCGACGCCGATCCCCAGGAACGCCGCGATCAGCAGCAGGTTGTTGAAGTACGCGAAGACGCGGATCTGCTGTGACATCCAGCGGATGAGCGTCAGTTCCAGGGCAAGGATCGAAAAAGTGATCGATCCGAGGCGAAGCTTCAACGCAGCGTCCGCATCCCCGATGTGTCGGCTGCGGTGGCCGCGAGCTCGAGGCGGCGGGCGGTGGCGGGAACCTTCTTCATGTACCGCTGCGTCTCAGGGAGCGAGACGATGAGGCCCGCGAGCATCCGCTTCACGTTGTGCGAGCCGCCATTGTAGAGCGCGGCGGTCATCTCGTTGACGTTGCCTTCCTCGCCGGCGAGCTCCTTCGCTTCCTGCGCTTTCCGCTCGAGGTGGCGGACGAGGAACGCCGCCTGCTTCGTCGCGGAGAAGCGGACGTCGAGCGCGTCGCCGAGGTACTCACCGGCTTCGTACGGCTCTTCCTTCCAGACGCGCTTTGCCGGCGCGTGGAAGTGCTGCTCCAGCATCCGGTCGCGCTTGGCGATGAGGTCGTGCTGGTAGCGCGCCCACGTGACGACCTGCGTCTGCTTGAGCGCGCGGTATTCGCGGCGCGTCTTGTCGCGGAACGCGCGGAGTTGCGCGCGCGAGCCGTGCTTGAGGAGCGTCTTCAGGCGCTGCAGAACGGTGAGATTGTGCTGGTCGGCATCTTCGATCGACTTCGGGTAGCGGTCGGACGCGAAGATCTCGAGGAGCGCCAGCTCGTCGACGCCTTCGCGGCGCAGCTTGAACGCCGAGTCGAGGAGGCGCAGCGCCTTGGCGCGCGTCTCCGGCGTGTCGTGGGCGGCGACCAGCGACGCGATCGTGTCGGCGTCGCCGAGGGGTTTCTTCATGATGTACGCGCGCGAGCCGACCACGTAGTCGGTCGTGACGAACATCTTCCCGTCGTTGAACATGTTCTCTTGGCGGATGGCGACCGGAGTCGCCTGCGCCAATCCGACCGCCCCCGCTTCAGAGACGTCGAGGATCTGGCCGTTCGTTTCGGCGTGCGCGATCGCCAGGAGCATCGATACCGAGGGGGAGACAGGGGCGTTCATCGACGCGTTGTCGACCACGTTCACGAGCTGCTCCGGATCGGTCGTCCACATCTTCCGCAGCTCGGTGGCGAGCGCGTGCTCGCGCTGCTCGATCTCGTGCTTCGCCGACTGACTGAGCGTCGGGACGGCGGCGGACGGTTCGGACGGCGGCAACTCAGGAGCGGCCGGCGGCGGCGCCTCGATCGACACGTGCCGGATGGCCGGCGGTCGGGGAGGCATGGGCGTGTCGGGCATCAGCGCGACATACGCCGATGCGCCTGCACAAAACGGAAGGATGACCGCTGCGAGCCAGGGTAGTTGTCGTCTCATCGGGAGGACCGATGATTATTGTAAACCAGTCCTCGGTCCTCAGTCCTCGGTCCTCGGATTCAGTCGCCGGATGGTCGACGCTTCTACCCGAGGACTGAGGACCGAGGACTGAGGACTCGTCTTCTTACGCCGCTTTGGCCGCCGTCAGCGCCTTCTTGACGTCGACGTGCACCTTCTTCGGCTTCGCCTCTTCCTTCTTCGGCAGCTCGACCTCGAGGATGCCGTTGTTGTAGGTGGCGTTGATCTTGTCGGGGGCGACGCCCGGCGGGAGCGTGAAGGTGCGGACGAACTTCCCGTACGCGCGCTCGAAGCGCTGGAAGCCCTTCTCCTCCGTCTTCTCTTCGAACTTCCGCTCACCCTGAATGGTGAGGACGTTGTTCTCGATCTCGACGTTGATGTCCCTCATCTCCATGCCGGGGAGCTCGGCCTTGATGATGAGGTTGTCCTTCGTCTCGAAGATGTCGGTGGTCGGCATCCAGTTGCCGCTGTAGATCGGCTCGTCGAAGTTCTCGCCGAAACGGTTGAACAGACGATCGAGGCGGTTCCGGAGCGTGGTCAGCTCCTCGAACGGCTCGAACTTGTCGAAACGGGTGGTGAGCAGGTTCATACATGCCTCCTTTGATTCGGGACGTTGTCGTTCGTCCCGATCTCAGAGGTAAGGCTCGGCTGCGGGCGCGGCGAGGTATGCGGTCACCGCCCGCGACGATCCGACGTCACTGTGTGACGATGCCGCACGACCGCATCGACGGATCGACGTACGGATTCACGACCGCGCCCTTCGGCTGGAGCCACGACTTCTTCTCCATCGAGCAGTAGACGACGATCGGCTCCTTCGCCTTCATCGCGGCGCGGTAGCGGACCATCTCGTCGGACAGCGCGGCGAAGGCGCTCTTCGCGGCGGGGAAGCTCGTCGCTTTCGCGAGAGCGTCCGCCTTGGCTGCGACCGCGGCCTGTTTCGCGGCACGCGCATCCTTCGCCAGCGCGGCGGCGGCCGGCTGGATCTTCGGAACGTTCTGCGTCATCAGCGCCTGGCGCGCCGACTCATAGCTCGGGAACAGCGTTGTGCTCGCGAAGAGCGGGAGCCCTGTCGCTAACAGCGATGCGATCATCAATAGAAAGCGTTTCATGTTCAGTTGTCTCCTTGGCAATGGCGCGCGTACGCCACAGTTTGTAAATGGCGGGATAGACGAGAAGCTCCATCAAAAACGACGTGAAGAGGCCGCCAATCATCGGCGCCGCGATCCGTTTCATGACGTCGGAGCCGGCGCCGTTCGACCACATGATCGGCACGAGCCCGAAGAACGCACAGGCGACCGTCATCACCTTCGGCCGTACGCGCTGGACCGCGCCGTCGAGGATCGACGCGTCGAGCTCCGCGACGGTACGCGGCTTGTGGTGCGCGTACGCGAGGTCGAGATACAGCAGCATGAAGATGCCGGTCTCCGCGTCGAGGCCCAAGAGAGCGATGAGGCCGACCCACACGCCGATCGAGACGTTGTAGTGCAACAGGTGGAGCAGCCACACAGCGCCGACCGCGGAGAATGGCACCGCCAGCAGCACGATGGCGCTCTTCGTCAGCGACTTCGTGTTCAGATAGATCAGTAGGAAGATCAGGAAGAGCGTGAGCGGCAGCACGACCTTCATCCGTTCGTGGACGCGCTGCATCGCCTCGTACTGCCCGGACCACTGCAGCAGATAGCCGGACGGCAGCTTCACCTGCGCCTCGACCGCCCGCTTCGCGTCGTCGACATACCCGCCGATGTCGCGCTTCTCGGTGTTGACGTCGACGTAGACATAGCCCGACAGGCGGCCGTTCTCGTCGCGGATCATCGACGGTCCCTCGACCAGCTTGATGCTCGCGAGCTGTCCGAGCGGGATCTGCGCGCCACTGCTCGTCGGGACGAGCGTTCGCGCGAGTTTGTCGACGTCGTCGCGCATTTCGCGCGGATAGCGGATGTTGATCGGATACCGCTCGCGCCCTTCGATGGTCGTCGAGACGTTCTCGCCGCCGATCGCGGTCATGATCACGTCTTGCACGTCCTCGATGCGCAGGCCGTAGCGCGCGATCTGTTCGCGATTCAGGTCGAAGTCGACGAAGTAGCCGCCCGCGACGCGCTCGCTGTAGACGCTCCGCGTCCCCGGCACGTTCCGGATCACCGCCTCGACCTGCTGCCCGATCTTCTCGATCTCGCGGAGGTCCGAGCCGAAGATCTTCACGCCGACCGGCGTCCGGATCCCGGTCGTCAGCATGTCGATGCGGTTCTTGATCGGCATCGTCCAGGCGTTCGTCTGGCCGGGGAGTGTCAGCCGCTCGTTCATCTCGTTCACGAGCCGCTCGTACGTCATCCCTTTGCGCCACTGCGACTCCGGCTTGAGGACGACGGTCGTCTCCATCATCGAGAACGGCGCCGGGTCGGTCGACGTCTCCGCCCGCCCAGCCTTCCCGAACACTCTCTCGACCTCCGGGAAGGTCATCAGCAACTGGTCCTGCCGCTGCAGAAGGTCCTGCGCCTGCGCCACCGAGATCCCCGGCAGCGTCGTCGGCATGTAGAGGATCGTCCCCTCATTGAGCGGCGGCATGAACTCGCGGCCGAGCCGCGTGTACGCCGGAATCGTCAGCAGGACGATTGCGAGCGCGCCCGCGATCACCGCGCGCGGATGCCGCAACACGAACTTCGCCGGCGGCGTGTACAGGCGATGGAGGACGCGCGAGACGGGGTGGTGCGCTTCGGGACGGATGGTGCTCGTGAATAAGCCGGAAACCAGAAACCAGAAACCAGAAGCGCGACCTGAACCCTTCTGGTTTCTGGTTTCAGGTTTCTGATTTCGGATCCGCGTAAACAGGAGCCGAAGCGCAGGGTCGAGCGTCACTGCGAGAACCGCCGCGATCGCCATCGCGAACGTCTTTGTGTACGCGAGCGGCTTGAACAACCGCCCTTCCTGCGCTTCAAGCGCGAAGACCGGGAGGAACGAGAGCGCAATCACGAGCAGCGAATAGAAACTCGGCCGCCCCACCTCCTGGATCGCGCCGATGACGACTTCCTTGTAGTCGCCCTTCCTCCCGTCGGCGTCCCAGTGCTCCAGTTTCTTGTGGGCGTTCTCGACGACGACGACCGCCGCGTCCACCAGCGCTCCGATCGCGACCGCGATGCCGCCGAGCGACATGATGTTCGCGTTGATGCCGAGGAGCTTCATCGGGAGGAAAGAGACGATCACGGCGGCGGGGAGCGTGATGATCGGGATCAGCGCACTCGGCACGTCCCACAGGAAGAAGAGGATCACGAGCGAGACTATCAGCATCTCGATCAGCAGCTCGTGCTTCAGCGTGTGGATCGACCGCTCGATCAGATCGGAGCGGTCGTACGTCGTGACGATCTTCACGCCGTCGGGCAGCGTCTTCTGGATGTCGGCGAGTTTCGCCTTCACGCGCTGGATGACGTCGAGCGCGTTCTCGCTCTGGCGCATGATCACGATGCCGGATGCCGTGTCGCCCTCGCCGTTGAGATCGGCGACGCCGCGCCGCATCTCCGGGCCCAGTTCGATGTTCGCGACGTCGCGCAGTAGGACAGGCGTCCCGTGCTCGTCGTTCTTCACGACGATCTGCTCCAGGTCGGCGATCTTCTTCACATATCCGCGCGCGCGGACCATGTACTCCGCGCCGCTCCACTCCACCAGACGCGCGCCGACTTCGTTGTTCGACCCGCGCACCGCCTCCATCACCTGAGTCAGCGGGATGCGGTACGCCGCGAGCTTGTTCGGGTCGACGGTGATCTGGTACTGCCGCACGAATCCGCCCAGCGACGCCACCTCGGCCACGCCCGGCACCGATTGCAACTGATAGCGGATCGTCCAGTCCTGCAGCGAGCGGAGGTCGGCGAGCGAATGCTTCCCGCTCCGGTCGACGAGCGCGTACTGGAAGACCCAGCCGACGCCGGTCGCGTCAGGCCCGAGCTCCGTCTTCACGCCCTGCGGCAGTTGCGACTGCACCTTCGAGAGGTACTCGAGCACGCGCGACCGCGCCCAATAGAGGTCCGTCCCTTCATCGAAAACGACGTAGACGTACGAGTAGCCAAAGTCGGAGAAGCCGCGGATGTCTTTCACCTTCGGTGCGCCGAGGAGCGACGTGACGATCGGGTAAGTGACCTGATCCTCGATGATGTCCGGGCTGCGATCCCACTTCGAATAGATGATGACCTGCGTGTCGGAGAGGTCCGGCAGCGCATCGAGCGCAATCCGATCCATCGCCCA
>DASYSN010000154.1:0-10661 GCA_036003305.1 Thermoanaerobaculia bacterium | reverse complement strand
TTCCAGGTCGACTGGTCGGAGGTCGTGCCCTTGCCGACGTAGTTCGACTGCTGGCCCGACTCGTTGCCGCCGACGTTGATGCGGTCGATCAGCACGCCGGGGGTCTGCTGGAGGATGACCCACGGATCGCGGCCCGTCGGCACCTTCTCGAGCTCGACCTTCGTCACGTCCGCGCCGGTACCGGCCTTGCGGACGTCCAGCAGCGGCGCTTCGGCCGTGACCGTGATCGACTCGGCAGCCGCCGGATTCAGCGTCATCGTGACGTCGGCGTTGCGGCCGATGTTCACCGAGACGCCGTTGCGGGTGGACGTTCCGAATCCCGCCAGATCCGCCTTGAGGTTGTACGACCCGGGCGAGAGGTTGAGGAAGCGGAACGAACCGGTGGCGTCCGTGACGAACACCTGCGGAGCGCCGACGCCGGTCAGCGTGACCGTGACGCCGGGAAGCACCGAGCCGTCTTTCGCCTGGGTCTTGCCGAAGATATTACCTGTCTGCAACTGCGCGTATCCGCTCACGGCAAAGAGCGAAACGAGCAGCGCGGTACCGACTACCGCGAGAAACCTGGTGGAGGGGCACCGTTTCATATCGGCTCCTTTCGGTTGGATGAAAAAAAGCTACGTCGAACACTCGTGCAGATCGGCCGCCGAATGCCAGCGATCCCGCGAAGTCGTTCCTGAAGTTCGACTTAACGTCTGTTTCACCAGCTTTGAATTGGAGTAGGAATTCAATCAGCCGTAAACCGAACAACTGATCGTTGAATCCAAAGCGGCGCGGAGCTTATATGAATTTGGTGTAAAGGTGAATAGATGGGACACCACGCGTGTCAACGCGTGGAAGCAAGCTCGCGCTCGGCTGCGGCGATATCGGGGCCGTACTGCGAGCGCGGCGCGGTTGCGACGAAGCGCGTCAGCGCCTTCTTTGCAGCGTCGATGTGGCCGAGCCGGCGCTCGATCAACGCGATGTTGAAGAGCGCATCGTATTGACGCGGGTCGATCTCGACGGCGCGGTTCCACATGTCGACCGCCCCTTGCAGATCGTTGTTCTGCGCGTAGACGACACCCATCGTGTTGAGCGCCAGCGGCAGCTTCGGGTTCAGCGACAGCGCTCGCGAAAGGTAGCTCTGCGCCGACTCCGCGTTTCCTCGCTGCAGCGAAAGAATCCCGAGGTTCTGCAGCGCCGGTGCGTCGTTCGGATCGACGGCGAGAATGCTCTCGAACTGGCGCGCCGCGTCGTCCGGACGGCCCGCGTTGAGCAGCGCCACTCCGTAGGCATTCAGGACGTCGGGATCTTTCGACGCGCGCCGCGGCTCGAGGAGCTGCAGCGCTTCGTTCGCGCGGCCGGTCTGGCTCAGGAGGAGCGCGAGCTGCACCGCGCTGTTGTCGTCCGCACCCGGTGACGCGCAGACGATGCGCAACTGCTCGATCGCCTCCGGGATGCGGTCGTTCTGCTGCAGCATGAATGAGAACATCTCGCGGCCGGCCGTCATGTCGGGACGCTTCACGACCACGTCATGCGCAAGCGCGAGCGCTTGCTGGGGATGGCGCGTCTCGAACGCCGTCACCGCGTCGTGCATCTCGGAGTCGAGACCGACGAGGTTCTTCGGGTCGTCCGCCGCCGTATAGGCCTTCGCCGTCGGCGCGGTCCCCGAGATGTAGCCGAGACTCCGCAGTTTCGCGAGCGTGTCGGCGTCGATGGCCCGCGTTGGCGACGGCGTCTTCAGCATCGGCTCGAGGAGACGGCGCGCCTCTTCGGCATCGCGACGCCGATCGTCGCGAAGGTTCGTCGACTCGCGAGGATCGCGCGGCAGGTCGTACAGCTCCGCGATCGGAAGGTCGATGTACTTCTCGCCGCTATGAATGATGCCGGTGAGCGGTGCCCATCCGCGATTCAACTGGGCCGAAAGCGATTCGAAGTACGAGTCGCGGGGACTGGAGACGTCGAGCAGCGATTCGCCGCGAAGATCGGAAGTCCGCGTTCCGCCCACCGCCGCCAGAATCGTCGGCACGATGTCGATGTGACGAACGTAACCGGCTTCGACGCGGTGCTGAACTCCCGGTCCGATCACGAGCAGCGGAATCTTCAGCGTCGACTCGTACGCGAAGAGGCCGTGCGTTCGCTCGCCGTGATCGCCGCGCGCCTCGCCGTGATCGCCGGTGACGATGAGCAGCGCGTTCGGATCGCTCGCGAGGATCGGCCCGAGCACGCGCGAAAGCTCGCTGTCGACATAGGAGACTTCGCCGAGATATTCGTCGCCGCGAAAGCGGGAGAGGAACGGCTCGGGCGGCATATACGGAGCGTGCGCGTCGTAGAGGTGGACCCAGAGGAAGCGCTTCTTGCCGGCGTTCGCCTCCCACCACTTCGACGCGGCGTCGAGCACCGCCGACGCCCGGCGCTCCTGCACGACGAAGTCGACGCTCGACTCGCCCTTGCCGTAGTTGTCGTCGTAGACGTCGAAACCCTGATTGAGACCGAAGCGGCGGTCGAGCGGGAACGCGCCGACGAACGCGCCGGTCGCGTAGCCGAGCGGCCGCAGCATCGTCGCGATCGTGGGGAACTTCGGATCGAGCTGGAATCCGGCGTTCTCGCGGACGCCGTGCTGGAACGGATACAACCCGGTGAGGATGTTCACGTGCGACGGCAAAGTGATGACGTTGTGCGCGTGCGCGTTGGTAAAGACCACTCCGCGCGCGGCAAGCGAATCGAGAAACGGGGTCTGCGCGCGCGTGTTGCCTGCATAGCCGGGGGCGTCGGCGCGGAGCGTGTCGATCGTGACGAGAATGACGTCGCCGGCGCGAACGCCGGCTCGATGGCGAGCGTAGAACCACCAGCCGCCGGCCGCAGCGACGATCACGACCACCGCAATGACGAGCAGGCTCTTGCGCATCAGTTCAACATGCGCTTCCGCAGCATCGGCGCGGCGTTGCGGAGGCGCTGCGGCAGCGCGCGGAGGTCGGCGTCCTGCGGGAAGCGCTGCTGTCCCAGCGTCGCCCAGTAAACGGCGCCGCGATCGTCGCCGAGCGCGGTTAGCGTCTCGGCCACCAGCGCGTAGGTCTTCGGCTCCGGCGCTTCTTTGACCATGTCGAAGATCAGCTTCGTGGCTTCATCGAGCCGCCGCTGGACGGCCAGCAGCATAACGAGCGATGCATACGGCTCCGGCACACGCGGATCCTCCGCGATCGCGGCGCGGAACTCCTTCTCCGCCTCGGCCGGTCGATCCATGCGCGCGAGCGTGTCGCCGCGCAACTGGTGAATGCCGACGATCTCTTTCCCCGAGCGCTCCGCTTCAGAGCTCGCGCGATCGAGGTACGCCAGCGCCTGCGGGAGGTTGCCGCGCTCCTTCTCGAGCGCCCCGAGAATCTTCAGCGCCTCGGCCGGCCCATGCGAGGTCGCGACGGCCGCCTTCGCCTCCTGCTCCGCCGTCTTTTCATCGCCACGCTTCAGTGCGATCCGCGCCAGGATCTCGTGGCCTTCACCCGGCTCCATCTTCACCGCGATCTCGGCGTGCCGCTTTGCCGTGTCGAGATCGCCCATCGACATCGCGAGGTTCGCGACGTCGTACAAGAGCGCGACCGACGTCGGAACGTGGCGCAACCCCTCCTTCGCCGCCTCGATCGCGAGGTCCGGCCGTTTCATCTGGAAGAGGATCTTCGACTTCAGGTCCCAGATGTCGGTGAGAAGCGGGTTGTCTTTGAGAAGCCGGTCCGTGATCAGGAGGGCCTCGACGCTCTTCTTCTGCTTGTAGAGACCGAGCGCATCACGGATGTCGCTGAATTGTCCGATTTTCGTCTTCGGATCGGGCAACGCTTCTCCGGCCTTCACCTGCACGGTCGATCCGACGTAGCCCAGCGCAGCGAGCTTCGCCGCCTCCTCGGGGTCGATGTTCGACGGCGCCGAGGCCTGCTGCACGAACGGCTCGATCTCGGCCCGAAGCTTCACGTACGCGCGGCGATTCTGCTCGATGAGGTTCGTTTTCTCGCCGGGATCCTGCGCCAGGTCGTACAACTCCGGCTGCGGCGCGCGGATGTAGTGGTCGTTGCCGTCGATGAGCGAGTGCAGATCGCTCCAGCCGAAGTGGAACTTCGGATAGAACGTCTCCGCGTAGATGGCGCGCGACGGCCCCTTGCCATCGAGAAACGTCAGCAACGACTGCCCCGGACGCTTCCCCGTTTTCGGCGCGGGCGTCGCGGTGCGGTCGAGAATCGTCGGGAAGACGTCCGTGAGCTCCACCGGCGTCGTCACGGTCGTACCGGCGCGGCGCTCCTTCGGCAGCTTCACCATCAGCGGCACCTGGAGGTCCTCGCGATAGAGAAAGAGCCCGTGCTCGTCCTCGCCGTGTTCGGCGAGCCCTTCGCCATGATCGGAGAGAAGAATGATGAGCGCCTTGTCGTAAACGCCCTTGGTCTTCAGTTCATCGACCAACTGCCCGACGATGGTGTCGACGTACGCGATCTCGCCGTCGTAGTGGTTGCGGTACTTCGAGAAGTACGGCTCGGGCGGCTCGTACGGCGTGTGCGGCTCGTACAGGTGGAGGAAGAAGAAGAACGGCTGATTCTGATGCGAATTCAGCCACGGGGTTGCCGCCTCCAGCGTCTCTTTTCCATCGCGCTGCACGAGGCCGATCAGTTTCTCCCCGTGCATCGGCTTGACGTCATCGTTGTAGAAATCGAATCCGCGGTTGATCCCGGTCTCGCGCCGGAGAATGAATGCCGAGATCGACGCGGCGGTCGCGTAGCCGTTCTTCTTGAGCAACTCCTGGATCATCGGCGTCGAGTCGCTGACGCGATATCCGACGTTGTCGCGCACCCCGTTGTCGGCCGGCAGCATCCCGGTGAGGATCGACGTGTGCGACGGAAGGGTGAGCGGAATGTGGCTGTACGCGCGCTGGTAGAGGATCGAATCGGCGCGGAGCGCGTCGATGGCGGGCGTCGTCACTCCGCCGTAGCCGTACGCTGGCAGGTGATCGGAGCGAAGGGTGTCGATCGAGATGAGGATGACCGGTGTCTGGTTCGAGCCGGCACCGATCCGTCCGCGCCCGCACGACGTGAGCGCAGCGAGAATCGCGAGCGAGACGAGGACGCGGGAGCGTGGGCTGGTCATAGATGATGTCAGGGATGTCAGGGACGTTCGAGGAGACAACGCGGCGGAACAGGAGGGTAATCCAAATCAGCCGCGAAGAAAAAACCCGCTGGGGTTGCCCCCAGCGGGTTTGTGTCAACTGCGAGTCGTGAACTTAGAACGAGAGACGTGCGCCGAGGCGGAACACTCGCGGAGAGAGAACTTCCGTGATGTGGTTCGCCGAGGCAGAGGGTGACGTGCTGCCGGCCGAAGCGTTGAGCGAGCCGACGTTGCGCTGCAGGATCGTGTTCGAATTCAGCATGTTGAATCCGTCGACCGACAGCGTGAGGCCCACGCGCTGGAAGCGAATATCCTTCGCGAGGCGGAGGTCGAGCTGGTAGACGTTCGGGTCGCGGAACGAATCGACCGCGCTCGGAACCAGCAGCGCCTTCGAACCCTCACCACCCGAACTGTTACCGCGAACGGTCCAGACGTACGGCAGGGAGTAACCCTGGCGTCCGCTGAGGTTCATGCCGAGCGACGTCTCGATCACCGGGATCTGATAGGCGCCCGTCACGTCGAACGACCACTTCGAGTTGATGTAGACGTTGCCCTTGGCGCCGCTGCCCGTGCTCTGGAAGATGACTTCCGAGCCGTTGCAGACGCCGCACAGACGCGTGCGAGTCGGATCGACGATCGCCGAGGAGCTGACGTGCTGCTTCCAGTCCTGGAGCGTGAGGTTGCCGCGCAGCATCCAGCGATGCGACATGCGCTTGAGAGCGGTGAACTCGAGTCCCTGGTACGTCTGGTAGTAGCCCGGCAGGTTGCGAATGACGTTGAACAGAGGAATGCTCTCGCCGGCGTTCAGCGTGTAGTACGGCAGGGAGACCTGCGAGCCGTTCGGGAGCGTGGCAGTCACCGGCGCGTGCAGCGTGTAGTCCTGCGGGCCGTAGAAGTCACCCTGACCCTGGTGATGCTCACCGATGGTCTGGATGAAGTCCTGCAGCTTGCGGTACGTGGCGTTGACGCCGACGGAGAAGTCCGACATGAGCTCATGTTCGCCGCCGAGGATGATCTCGTCGGTGTACGGAGCTTTGAAGTTGTTCGCCCAGCGTGTGTACTGGACGACGGCCAACGGATTGGCCGGATCGAAACCGCCACGGGCGAAAGCGCCGTAGTTGAAATCGATCTCATTCCGTTGCGCAACGTTGTCGCCGTTCTTGTCATTGAAGTAGTACTCGGCGAACGAATATGCGCCTGGCGACGTCGGTACAACGGCGCCGCTGTTCAACTGGTTGACGTAGCGCGAGTACGCGGCTCGTAGCAATGTGCTCCGATCCGCGCCGAGGGTATACGTGAGGCCCAGTCGAGGCGACAGGTTGGTCCATTTCAGACCGGCAGCGGCTGGGAAAGGCACGTTCGGAAGAACCTCGGGGATGATCGGGTTCGCGACCGCGACACCAGAGGAGTTGCTGCCCTTCTGGATGTCATAACGGAGCGCGGCCTGAACCGTGAGGTTGCCGAGCATCATCGTGTCGCCGACGTACGCGTCGGTCGACTTAGCGGTGTACGTGAACGCCGGGAAGCGCGGGAAGACGACGCCACCGGTATCGGTACCGTCGCCGATGCCCGTATTCGCTGACGGGTTCGCGTAGAGGTAAACGTACTCGCCACCTGGCCAGCCGGTGGTCGAGGTGACGTCCGCCTTGCGATAGCCGTAACCGAACTTCAGCTCGTGGCTGACCGATCCGGTGTTGGCAAACGCGGAACCGTCGACGCGGTACTGCTGCTGCGGACGAATGGAGTTGACGCTGTAGAAGCTGCGGTGCCACGACGCGTCGCCACCCTGGGCCTTCGGTCTCGCGTCGAAGAAGGCCGGCAGATTGTCGAGGCCGCAAGCGAGCGAAGCGCAGCCCTTGCCGTTGTCGGCGATGAGCTGGAAGCCGCCCTGGACCTTCGAGTAGAGGCCGGTCAGGTAGAGGTTGTGTCCGATGATCTGCGTGTCTTCGATCTTCCACAGTGTCGGGTCGCTGAGGCTGCCCGTGCCGTGCGCGTAGGTGTTGTTCTGGTTCCACGCGGTCTCGGGCGGACGGTTGGTGGCGACGTTGCGGCCCTGCTTGATCTTCGCGCCGTACTGATCGACGGCCGTGAGGCTGTTCGACGGAAGCGGCTGCGCGTTGAGCTTGAGGTTCTCGTTCTTGAGCTGGGTCCTGTCGCGGAAACGGCTGCCGTTGAGGACCGTCGCCGTGAGGATGTCGATGTTCTGTTTGCCGAAGGCGCCCCAGAACCACAGCTTGTCGCGAAGGATCGGTCCGCCGATCTCGCCGCCGTCATCCTCGATGTCGTTGATCTGGTTGATGGTCGAGAGGTAGCCGGACGCTTCCGACGGAATCTTCGGAGTCGCCTGCCACGCCTTCTTGGTCGTGAACGCGCGGGCCGAGCCCTTGATGTCGTTCGTGCCGCGCTTCGTGACCATGTTGAGCTGCACGCCCGGCGTCATGATGCGCGGGTCGGTGCCGCCCGTGGTGATCTGCATTTCTTCGAACGCGTCGAAGTCGTAGTACGCCGGCGAGGAGCCGGTTGCCGCGAAGTCGGTGATGTTCACACCGTCGACGTTCCACGTCGACTGCGTTCCCGTCGTTCCCTTCGAGGCGTAGACCGACTGCTGGCCCGACTCGTTACCGCCGACGTTATTGCGGTCCATCGTGACGCCCGGGGTCTGCTGCAGGATGACCCAGGGGTCGCGCGCGGTCGGGATGTTCTGCAACTCGACCTTCGACACGTCGGCGCCGGTGCCCGTCTTGCGGACGTCGAGCAGCGGTGCTTCAGCCGTGACGGTGATCGATTCCGCCGCCGCGGGGTTCAGCGTCATCGTGACGTCGGCGTTCCGGCCGAGGTTCACGGTCACGCCGTTACGCGTGGACGTTCCGAATCCAGCGAGCTCCGCCTTGATGTTGTACGTTCCAGGCGAGAGTCCAAGGAAACGGAACGAGCCGGTGTTGTCCGTGACGAACGTCTGCGGAGCACCGACGCCAGTCAAAGTGACCGTGACGCCGGGTAGCGCCGAACCGTCCTTTGCCTGGGTTTTGCCGTAGATGTTGCCTGACTGAATCTGAGCGAATGCTCCTACGGCGATGAGCGAGACGAGAAGTGCGGTTCCGAGGACCGCTAAATACCTTCGGGGTGGGCTCCCTTTCATATCGGCTCCTTTCGGTTGTGGTGGAACGGATACCAATCTTTTGCAGATCGGCCGCCTAGTCGCGTCCGGTCGTGCAAAGTCTCCAGTTTCCTGTGTTTAGGACAAAAATCTGCGACCTGGGCCATGCGTCAAAATTCAAACAGCCGTTCTTCCGCGATCTTTTTGTTGAATTGGGACCCTTGGGCGGCGGTAGCTTACACCAAGTGTGAAAAAAAAGTGAACAGATGGAAACGGGTCGGCAAGACCTAGGTTCCAGACCCCAAAAATGAGAAACGCCGCGGATCGCTCCGCGGCGTCTCCGGCCTGCCTTCCGGCTGCCTACGAGGTTAGCTGTCGGATTCGGGCTGGATGCCCTAGAGGCTTCTGGCCTCATTCACCCCGGACGGTGGCAAGCCGTCACTCAACTGGTTCCCCCGCTCCTCGGCGCCGAGGATTCGGCAAGCAAGCCGCCGCAACTTCGGCGGCGACGTTAAGTCTAGGTCCGCGGAGCGCGATGTCAAGCAGGATGAGCAGTGGGTTGCGTCGGATGCGCAATCATTAATAGTGGTCGGCCGGGACACGCGGTGTGAAGACCGTCCGTCCCGAGCCTCGCGCGCGTGCGTCCCGGGATCGCGCGCGTACCTCCCGAGATCGGACGCGCGCCGGGCTGTTTGCCTGCGGTTTCGTCTGTCCGTGGGGCGGAGGCGTCCCGCCACCGACCGCCGGGAATGTCCTCACCCGACGTGTGTTATCGTTCCGCGCCGCAGTCGCAGTACCCCTCGCGGAACCTGAAGCCCAGGTAGCTCAGTTGGTAGAGCAGAGGACTGAAAATCCTCGTGTCGGCGGTTCAATTCCGTCCCTGGGCACCACGCGAATCTCATCTCTACACCACATTCACTGACGCCCCCTCCGACTCAATCCCATTCGCGACGACGAATAGCGTCGAGGGTCCGGTGTCAGCCGCCAGCGAGATCGTGACTTGTGTCGAGACCGTGGTCGCGCCGGTGGCAACTCCCATCGTCGAGTGATTCGCGGTTCGGCAGTAATGAACACGGCCCGTTTTCTGGTTGCGAATACGCACGATGGGATAATTCGTCGCCGGCGTGTGATCGTCTCCATACGCGCTGGCATGCGAAAGCCCGTTAAATTGCGCGCCGGTGATCGTTACGGTCGTACCGCGAGCCAGCGTCGCCGGCACAGCCGTGATGACGGGCCGCCATCCATTGTCGGGGGAGTCGCTGCTCCTGAAGAGGTACATGTGACGGTCGTCCTCGCGCGACCAGAGGATCTCGCCGGTCGGGATGACCAGGAGGCGCCCCACATAAGTCGGGCAGACTGAATTCGGCGCGTTCGTCACCGGAGCGAGATTGGCGCCGTCGAACTCGTAGAACGTGCACGGCGGGAGGTAGTTGCCCGAAACGCCGTCGAGAGGAGCGGCGGGAAACAGCACCTTGCCTCCAGGCTCGAGCGCGGCGGGGCCGTCCTTCGCGCCGCGCGCCTGTCCGATGCGGGTCGAAGGGATGTTGGGACCGGCGCTCCATGTGCCGGGTGCGGCCGGCGTCTGGCCGGACGTGTACAGCGCCGTCCTGCCCGAATTGGCTCCGACGAAGAACGCGCGGCCGTCAGGCAGCAAGACGCCTGCGCCGATCTCCAAGGAAGATGTCTCGACAATATTGGCGACGAGCTGTCCGGCGGTCACCCATCGATCGGTCGCAGGATCATATTTCTCGGCCTTCGGCGCATTCACGCACTCCGCCGTGACGACCGTTCCGTCGCCCATCATCGTCCACGATTCTTCGCTGGCGCGGACCGCCTTCTGACCGCCGGCGCCAGCCGTCGACCATGTCAGCGTTGATGGATCGAGGGTGAACGTCTGCGGACTGTTCAAGTCTCCGATCAGTAATTTTCCGTTCGCGAGCATGCAGCATGCGGCGTCGCCGACTTGCGAGATCGGCGGGCTGGCAATAGCCGTCCAGAAATCGGCGACCGGATCGTAGATCTCGCACCGGTTCGTGTCATCCTGACTCGTTGAGCCGCTCGCGTCGCTGTACTCGCCCCCCGCAACGACGAAGCGCCCGTCCGCCAGCACAGCCGATGCGAAGTACTTGCGCGCGGTGATGCTGTCATGCATCCGAACCCACGAACCTCGTGTGTAGTCACCGTTGTTGTCCGGCGACAATCTCCACCACTTGTGCGTTCCGTATCCGCTCGCGCACTCGTTCAGGAGAATCGATCCGTCGGTGAGCAGAAACGCGGGACCGCCGTTTCCGCCGAGGCAAAAGAAATAGGGGGCATCCGTAAATCGAGTGGTAAGAGAATGGAAAGCCAGATAGGGATGTAGGGCGGACGACCTACTCCATTCAATCGAGGAACCGCATGCGGCGGAAGCGGTGGGCTGTCAAGGCCTCCACCGCCGCAGCCGCCTTGA
>DASYSN010000153.1:0-4362 GCA_036003305.1 Thermoanaerobaculia bacterium | reverse complement strand
AGGTGGTTGCGTGTCGCGTTCGTCGCGGCGGCGCGTGTCGCGTTCGTGCGGATCTGCGTCACCGGGTGGCGGCGCTCGTCACTCAGGAAGTTGTCGGAGAAGAAGTCGGGCTGCGTCACCGCCGTGCGGAACCATGCCCTTGCCTGTTCGGTGACGTGCCCCGTCTGGTCGAACGGACTGAAATCTGGCTGCTTGCTGGAGTGGCACGCGGCGCAGTTCTCGGCGAAGACCCGCTTCCCGCGGTCGAGCGTCGCCTGATCGCTCGTCAGGTACTTCGATCCGCCGGGTGCGTCCTTGAGCAGCAGTGGCTTCGCGTAGTTGATGAAGTAGATCGCGAGCGCGTGCGAGCGGTCTTCGCTCCAGTTCCACGACGGCGATTGCTCCTGCAGCTCCTGAACGGTGACCGGCGTCTGCGACGTGAGGCAGGCCCCGCTCGCCATCGGTCCGCCGATCAGCGGCCGGAAGTGCTGTTGCCACAGTGGCCACGCGTGGCCGATGTTGACGTACACCCGGCTGAGCGCCCCCTCGAACCCGACCGAGTCGTCCCCCTGCTTCAGCACTCTCGGCACGAGCTGGCCGTGGTCGAGATTGAGCCACTTCAGCCAGAGCGCGCCACCCGCCAACTGCTCGTTCTGCGGGTCGCCGCCCGACGGCGTGGTGATGCCTTGCGCCGCGCGCGTCAGGCGCTGACCGACGTTGTAGACCCCGTTCATCGTGCCGGGATTGTTGAGGTAGTCGGTGGCGATGAACGAGGTGTCGAGCGCGCCCGACCTGCTGGTGTTGATGAGCTGCCAGATGAAGCTCGTCTCATCCGGCGGATCGACCACGACCGGCGCTCCGTTGCCGCCGTGGACGTGCTGCGGCACGAAGAACTCGGCCACGTTGAAGTACTGCGCGCCGACGTAGTCGTTCAGGTTCTCCCACTTCGGATTGTTGACGTCGGCCGGCGGCCGCACCGGATCGAAGCTGACGTGGCAGAGCGAACACGCCATCCCGACGATGTAAGGCCGCACCAGGTTCTTGTCCTGATAGTACTCAGGCTTTTCGTAGAAATCGTGATTGACCCCGTCAGGCGCGATATGACTCATCCACGCGCGCTTCGCGGCTTCGTCGAACTCCGGATTGTCGGAGAGCCGCAGTCCGACGACGCCGGACGAGCGGCCGTACGTGTACGTGTCGACGATCTGGTCGATCCTGCCTGCCGGATCGTTCGGATTCGGAGTGTCGAGGAAGAGGCCGTACTTGTCGGGCCTGGTCGACTCCATGTAGCCCGGCTGGTTGATGATGCCGATGTCGTAGAAGCGGCTGTTGTGGCGGCGTGAGTCGATCGTCTTGAGCAGATCGGCCGTCCCGAAGCCGTGCTGCGACAGCCAGTCCCACATCAGGCCGCTGTCGCCGACCCAGATGTTCCAGACGATGCGCCCGCGAAGCGCCTGCCGCACCGCTTCCTTCCTGGCGGGATCGCTCTCGGCATTCGGATCGAGCGTGACGCCGTCCATCCCCGGGAAAACGTCGACCGTGGTCTCGACCCAGTTCGACGGAGTCGGTGCGAAGTGCCGCGCCGAGGGGGAAGGAGGAGGCACCTGTGCCGGCAGGCAGTTGTTGCTGGTGCACGAGCCGGCAAACAGCACGACGAGCGCCGAGACGACAGCCAGGACGGAGCCAAGACGGACTCTCGACATCTGATCTCCTTCGAGCCGATTATCTATGGACGGATGTCTTTACTTAGGAGTGACGCGTGGCGGCCTTTCCCTACCCCCGCTTCGCAGTGAGGCGCTGCCGCACCTGATTCGCGGCGATCGACGCGCGGCCGCGAATGCCGCTCCACCGCCACCCGCCCGAGTGTTTCGTGATCACCTGCCGCGCGATCGTCATGTCGGTGAGGGCAGGTGTGAGCAGCCGCGGATCGTTGAAGTTCTCGAAGAATGCGTCGGCGATCCGCTGCCTCGGCGACCTATTGTCCACGCGGCCGTCGCTTCCGTACTGCGCGATGAGCAGCTCCTTCGCGGCGTCGGTGATCGGCTCGAGCAGGAGGTTGCTGAACGTGAAGGCATGCCGCGCGTGATCGCCGAAGAACTCCTCGAACGTCCGCTCGATCCACGCGGCGTCGAACGGCTCGCCCCCGCGGTTCACGATCGACTGGACGAGGTGCCGCGCCTGTTTCACGCCGCTGTTCGCTCCCTGCGCCGCGATCGGATCGTACGAGATCGCCGTGTCGCCGAGGGCGGCGACGGGACGTCCGGAGGAGAGCGTGGCCGCCGGGCGGCGGATGGTCGGCGTCACCTTTCCGACGAGCCAGCCGTTCGGATCGGCGAGCTGCATGTCGGCGACGAACGCGCGGTCCCACGGGAACAGCTCGCCGACGATCGCCTTCACGCGCTCGACCAGTTGCGCGCCGTTCTCGATGCCGTCGAAGCGATCCATGCGCGAGCCGCGCTTCGCCTCGACGAGGATGTTCCAACAGGCGCCGGCGTCTTTGTGAAAGTAGGGGACGAAGAAGATCTCGCCGTCCGTGCCGAGGAAGTCGAAGCGGACCGGGAGGAACGGCACGCCGTCGAAACGGGAGGGGCAGCCGGTGACGACGACCATCGCGAGCTGCCGCTGCGGCTCCGTGTACACCTTCCGCTGTTCGTTCGTTTCGAAGAGCGCGCTGAGCTCCCGCCGGCCGGCGGCGACGATCGTCAGATCGTTCTCTTGCGCGATCCGGTCGAGCTTCTCCGCCGTCACATCCTCGGTCACGACACGTCCGCCGCGCTTCTCCAGCTCGATCATCCAACGCGCCGACTGCAGCCGCACGTCGACCGCCTGAAACGGCTGCCGCAGCCGCCCGACCAGCCGAATCAGTTGGTTGTGCTTCGTCGGGCAGAACGTGAGGAACACGCCTTCGCCCTTCGGCGCAACGTCGTCCCAGAAGTTCAGCTCGAGCTCGCGCTCGTACGACAGTGCCAGATCGAACCGCGCCGCCGTCCCGGTCGGCCGGCTCTCGTTCAGCCACGCCTCGGGTGTGCGGTCGGAGTACAGCGTCACGTCGTACCCGTTGCGCCGCAGCCCGTGCGCCGCAACGAGTCCCGTGATGCCGGAGCCGACGATCGCGATTCTTCTCATCAGAAGGGCGATTCGACCGTCGGTTCGCCTTTCGCCTGTTTGTACGCCAGCTCCACGATCGGCGTCGCGAAGTACTGCTCGAAATTGCGCTTGCGCGACGCGATTCCCGCCGTCAGCTCTTCGGTGAACTTCGTGATGTCGACCTTCTTCCTCGTCTCGTCGAGCGACAGCCCAGCCTGCACCGCCGCTCGGACCTGACTGTCGATGGTTTCAAGGAGTGCCGTGATCGTGCGGAGATGCCCCCTGTCGTGCTCGACCGGCCCATGGCCGGGGACGATCACCGCGGCGTCCATCGCATCCAGTTTTTTCATCACCGCGATCCACTCGGAGACGTACGAGCCGGTCCCGAACGGGATCGGCGCGACGAGCAGGTCGCCGGTGATGAGCACCTTCGGGTCGGGGACGTACACGACCGCATCGCCCGCCGTGTTCGCGCGGCCGAGGAAGCGGATGTCGATTTCGCGTTTGCCGAGAAAGAGCGTGAGCGAGTCGGTGAACGTCTGGTTCGGCAGCTCGACGCGCCCCTTCTGAATCTCCGGCATAGCGTGGTCGACGTCGTGCGACAACGCCTCGGTCTCCTCCAGCTGCTCCGGGTTCATCGCGGTGCCGTCGGCGTTCTTCCGCTCGGCGAGCCTCTTGCGGACCTTGTCGGCCATCGCCGTGCCGCGCTGCTGGTAGAGGTCGAGCATCTTGGGCGTGAACTCGACCATCGAAGAGCGCGTGAACGCCGTGCTGATGATCGTCACGTTCGGGAACTCGTCGCGATAGACGAAGTTGCCGAGGTTGTGGTCCCAGTGCCAATGAGTGTTGACGACGTAGCGCACCGGCTTGTCGGTCTTCTCGCGGATCTCCGCGATCATCCGGCGGGTGACGGACGGGATCATCCCCGTATCGACGACCACGACTCCGTCGTCGCCAATGATCGCGATCGAGTTACCGCTGACGATCCCCGACTTCGACTCCGGTGCGATGAACGCCCAGATCCCCTCGCCGACTTTGACGGTCTCATAAGAGGAGGTGACGTCGCCCACCGGCTGAGCGAAGGACACAACCGCTGCAAGAAGCGCGAGACACGAGATCAATAGCGTCTTCATCTATTCATCATCGCTCCGCGGACCACCCATCCTGCTATCACCGTTTTGCCAGTTGTTACTTACGCGTCACGCAACGGTTACCACGGCTAACTCAATACGAAAACGATCGTAGAGGTGATCAGGACGCGGGAGAACTCGACATGAATGTGCTGCCGGGCGTCGA
>DASYSN010000152.1:0-34267 GCA_036003305.1 Thermoanaerobaculia bacterium | reverse complement strand
ACAGCGCCTTCACGTCCACCACTGCGTTACGATCTTTTCGGGCCATCGAGTTCTTCTCCTGTTCGTTTTGTTTTGGCGAATCGAACTTACAGGAGATCTCCTTGGCCTTTCTCTTTTTGCAGAACTATCCGGACACTACCTGAGCATGCCTCACCTCGCGGCGGCCGGCGTTCCACTTGAGGTGGTCGCTGCCTCACCGGCCGGTGAGCATGCCTCACCTCGCGGTGGCCGACGCTCCACTCGAGGTGGTCGCTACCTCACTGGGAGGTGAACATTCCTCACCTCGCGGCAGACGGGGAGCACCTGGCAGCGGCCAAGTCGCCGTGAGCGGAGGCAAGGTCGGCTAGAATCGGCTCGTGGCTGAGACGATGAGAAGCGTCGCAGTACGGGTCATCCGACCCGGTGAGCCGCATCGCGACCGGTCGATCGTTGGCAATACGCCAACCGAGCGTCTGGAAGCGGTGTGGGAACTCACATTGGCGGCGATGGAGTTTGCCGGCGTTGGTGAATCGCGACTACAGAGATCTGTTTGCCGAATTCAACGCCCGGAACGTTGAGTTCTTGATCGTCGGTGCATTCGCGCTTGCGGTCCACGGTCACCTGCGCGCCACCAAGGACCTGGACGTGTGGGTGAGACCTACGATGGACAACGCCGCGCTGGTGCTCGAACCAGTTCGCGGACGCAGACGAAGACCTACAGTACCCGCGGCCTTTCACATAAACCTAATGGTGTCATTCCGAGCGTAGCGCGGGCAGGCTAGTTTAGCGTTCCTCGGGCTGGTGCTGGTGATTGCGGCGCTGGCCTATTTGCTGCCTATGGTCACGATAATCCGACCGTCAGCAAGCGCGTCACTCGTTAAGGATTCGGTAGGGATACCAACTTCGCGAAACGCCGATATGAGCCGCTGTGCTGCTGTGAGTGCCTCCGGCACATTCTTGGAAACGGAGACCTTCGCGCCCCTGAATGGCGTCATGGCGGCGTACATAAAGCTGAAAGTATTCGACATCCATCCAGCGCTTTCCAGCACGGCTTCGATCTGCTTAGCAAAGCGTGCAGCTTCAGCGTCATTTGAAAGTACCTGCATTTGGATATTTCCGTGCGGCGGCGCGGAAAGGAGTTCGAATAAACGTAGCTTCACCGGGGAGAGATCGCGATCGGCGACGCGTTGCTGGAGTTCGAGCAATGAACGTTCTGCTGCTGCGGCGCGTTCACGCTGCCTTTCTAGCTCCGTCTCAACGCGCTGTTGCGCAGCCTTAGTGTTTGAGGCACCGGCTTGGAGTGTCGCTACGTTCTGCTGGGCACCAGCAACTCGCCGCGGAGCTTAATGTTGTCTTGCTCGATAGTTTCGGCTCGCACATTTGCAGCCGCTGCCTTAGCGTTCGAGTCTGCGATTTTCCCCGCGATCACGCGCCGCTCGCTGTCGAGCTCTGCATCCTCGATGGGTTTCAGTCGGTGGTTAGCTACGAAATAAACGACACCGCCGATAGCTGCAATGAGCCCGAATGTGTACGCGACCTCCTCGGCTATCCTGACGATGGTTTCTAGAGCGTCTTTGTCGGATAGCCACGATGGTGAGACTGTCATGCTTTTTCTTGATTGCAGTCGATGCGATAATCGTAGGAGTCGTCTATTCGAGCGCGCGGCGCAACAGGAGGCGACGTTAACGCGTTGATATGTTGTGTCGCTTCGTCGGTTCGTGCTTCGGCACTTCCCGCTTGTCCACTCGGAAGAGCGCCGTCAGAACCCGCTCAAAGCGAGAGTGTTCATAGCTACCCTGCTCTTCCGGCTTCGGTTCGCGCTTGTTCATGGGAAGATGATACTCCCGCGCTCCGGGTCACCCCGCGTCCCTTTTTCCGAGGAGCCATTAGCTTCGCCGACATCTCCTCATAGTCGAGAACGAGTTCCAGCAAGCCCCACCACTGATGCGACCCGAGGCGATCAATGTGGTTGCAGGACGTCAGCGGCGCAGATGCGATCCTGGTAGCGTGCGGCGAACCGGCGCACAACTCGCGCGAAGTCGAGTAGGTCGTTCGCCTCTTCGGCGTACTTCGGATAGCGCCCGCTCATGGCGGTACTCGTGCCGCCCTGCCACCCAGGTCCCTCGCTACGCTCGGGATGACACATTGTTCGAATCCGATGGGCTTTATGTGCAAAGCCAGTAGCGCCGACGTCGAGCCTTCGTGCCCGCTCCGGGTTCGGGCGACTGGTGATGCCGCTGCGGCGCCACCCAAGTAGAATGCGCCGTTCATGACTCTCGACGAGCAACTCGAATACCTCGGAAAAGGGACCGTCGACTTCATCGAGCGGGGCGACCTGAAGACGAAGTTGCAGCGGGGGAAGCCGCTGACGGTCAAGGTCGGCTTCGACCCGACGGCGCCCGACATCCACCTGGGCCACACGGTCGTGATGCGGAAGATGAAGCATTTCCAGCAGCTTGGCCACCGGGTGATCTTCCTCATCGGCGACTTCACCGGGATGATCGGCGATCCGACGGGGAAGAAGGCGACGCGGCCGCCGCTGACGCGCGAGCAGATCGAGCAGAACGCGCTCACGTATCAGAAGCAGGTGTTCAAGATCCTCGATCCGGTAAAGACCGAGATCCGGTTCAACTCGGAGTGGCTCGGGGCGCTCGGCTCCGAGGGGATGATCAAGCTCGCGGCGAAATACACCCTGGCGCGCATGCTCGAGCGGGACGACTTCAAGAAGCGGTGGCAGAGCCAGCAGCCGATCGCCATTCACGAGCTGCTCTACCCGCTGGCGCAGGCGTACGACTCCGTCGCGTTGAAGGCGGACGTCGAGATGGGGGGGACGGATCAGCGATTCAACCTGCTGGTCGGCCGCGTCCTGATGCGCGAGTACGGACTCGAGCCGCAGGTGGTGATCACCGCTCCGCTTCTCGAAGGGCTGGACGGCGTCGAGAAGATGTCGAAGTCGCTCGGCAACTACATCGGGATCGACGAGCCGCCGCTATCGATCTTCGGCAAGGTGATGTCGATCTCCGATGAGCTGATGTGGAAGTACTACGTTCTCTGCACCGATCTCACGCCCGGCGAGATCGAGGAGGTCAAGGGGCGCGAGCATCCGAAGGCGGCGAAGCAGCAGCTCGCGAAGCTGATCGTCAAAGACTTCTACTCGGAGGCGGAGGCGGAAGAAGCGGAGAGGCAGTTCGCCGCCGGGCGGCCGGACGAGATTCCGGAGAAGAGGTTCCCGGCGAGCGAGCCGGTTTCGCTGGCGAAGGTGCTCGCGGAAGCGGGTCTGGCTCAAAGCAACAAAGAGGGGCAGCGAAAGATCGCACAGGGGGCTGTGTCGGTCGACGGTGAGAAGATCACCGACACCCGCTACGCTCTCCATGCAACGCCGGGCAAGTCGTATCTCGTCCGCGTTGGATCCCGACATTTTGCGCAGGTGACTTTCGAATGAGCGTTCCTCTCCTCGACCTCAAGCTCCAATACGCACAGATCAAAGACGAAGTCCTCCGGGTGACCGACGAGGTCTATTCGTCGCAGATGTTCATCCTCGGCAAGCGCGTCGACGAATTCGAGCGCGCGTTCGCGACGTACTGCCAGTCGAAGTACTCGGTCGGCGTCTCGTCGGGCACCGACGCGCTGTTGATCGCGCTGATGGTGCTCGACGTCCAGCAGGGCGACGAGGTGATCGTCCCGGCGTACTCGTTCTTCGCGACCGCGGGCGTTGTGCATCGCCTCGGCGCGGTGCCGGTGTTCGTCGACGTCGCGCTCGACGACTACAACATCGACCCGGCGCTGATCGAGTCGCGCATCACGCCGCGTACGAAGGCGATCATGCCGGTCCACCTCTACGGCCAGTGCGCCGCGATGGAGGAGATCAACGCGATCGCGAAGAAGCACGGCATCGCGGTGATCGAGGACGCGGCGCAGGCGGTCGGCGCGGAGTACGACGGCAAGCGCGCCGGAGCGCTCGGCACGATGGGCGGGTTCTCCTTCTTCCCGTCGAAGAACCTCGGCGCGTTCGGCGACGCGGGCGCGGTCACGACGGAGGACGAGAAGCTGTACGAGAAGCTCGTCGACTTCCGTGTCCACGGGATGCGTCCGAAGTATTTTCACCACTATGTCGGCGGCAATTTCCGCATCGACGCGCTGCAGGCGGCGATTCTCAGCGTCAAGCTGCCGTATCTCGAGAGCTGGACGGAAGGGCGGCGGCGGAACGCCAAGATCTACCACTCGCTGTTCACGGAGCAGAAGCTGATCGGGCGTATCGCGCTGCCGGCCGAGCTGCCGCAGCGGCGCCACATCTACAACCAGTACATCATCCGGTTCACTGACGGACGCGAGACGCGCGACGCCGTCATGACTCACCTCAAAGGCGCCGGCATCGGCTGCGAGGTCTACTACCCGCTGACGCTGCCGCAGCAGGAATGCTTCGCCGGCGTGCCGTCCTCGAGCGACAAGTTCCCCAATTCCGACCTCGCCGCCGACCAGACGCTGGCGATTCCGATCTTCCCGGAGTTGACGGAAGGTCAGTTGAACGAGGTCGTGAGCGCGATCGCGAAGGCCCTGGGATGACATGATCCCCCTCCGCCACACGCTGCCGGCGCGCGGGGTGCCGGTCGTGAATCGGGCGCTGGTGGCGGCGAATGTCGTCGTCTTCATCGCCCAGTTGATGAATGCGAGCGGTGCGGAGCGGCTGATCGACATCTTCGGCTTCATGCCGGCGCGTCTCGTCGATCCGGCGCGGTTTCACTACGCGATGTGGGAGGCGGCGCTGACGCTCGTCACGTCGCTCTTCCTGCACGGCGGCTTCGTCCACCTCTTCGGCAACATGATCTATCTCTGGGTGTTCGGCGGCGCGGTCGAGGACCTGTTCGGGCACGTTCGCTACTTCCTCTTCTACATCGCGTGCGGCGCCGTCGGCAGCCTGACGCACACGCTCCTGCTTCCGCATTCGACCGTGCCATCGATCGGCGCGTCGGGTTCGATCGCAGGGGTGCTCGGCGCGTTTCTGGTACTGCGGCCGCGCGCGCGCATCGTCACGCTCTTCCCGCTGGTCGTTTACTGGGCGATGGCGGAGATCCGCGCCGCGCTCTTCCTGCCGGTGTGGTTCGCGATGCAGTTCATGAACGGGTTCCTGTCGCTTGCCGCGGCGGCGCACACCGAGGAGGTTGCGGGGATCGCGTGGTGGGCGCATGTGGGAGGATTCCTCTTCGGCGCGGCGATCGCGGGCTTCTATCGGATGTCGAGAAAGAGCGCATGAAGACGTACGACACGATCATCATCGGCGGCGGGATCGTCGGACTGGCGATCGCGCGCGAGCTGCTGTCGCGCGATCCGAAGCAGCGCATCGCGATCTTTGAGAAGGAGCCGGAGCTCGGGAAGCACGCCAGCGGGAGAAACAGTGGCGTTCTGCATTCGGGCATCTACTATCCGCCGGCGTCGCTGAAGGGCCGCCTGTGCACCGAAGGGTCGCGGCTGATGCGGGAGTACTGCGACGAGAGGAAGCTGCCGATCGCGCGCATCGGCAAGGTCGTCGTGCCGGCGAACGACGCCGACGACACGCAGCTCGACGTTTTGCTGGAGCGCGCGCGGTCGAACGGCGCACGCGCGGAGATCGTCGGCGACGCACGCGAGTTCGAGCCGGAGGCAAGGGCGGGACGCGCGCTTTTCGTCCCGGAGACGTCCGTCATCGACCCGAAGCGCATTCTCGCCAGCGTCGCGGACGAACTGCGCGCCGGCGGCGTCGAGTTCGTGTTCAATCGCGAAGTGACGGAGATCGACCGCGGGACGTATGGGTTTCTCGTGAATGCCGCGGGTCTGCACGCCGACCGGATCGCGCGCCCGTTCGGAGTGGGGGAGCGATACACGATCCTCCCGTTCCGCGGGCGCTACTACAAGCTCGCGGCGCCGTTCGTCATCCGGCGCCTGATCTATCCCGTTCCCGATCTCCGCGTCCCGTTCCTCGGCGTCCACTTCACCAACGCGGTCGACGGGACGACGTACATCGGTCCGACGGCGATGCCGGCGCTGGGACGCGAGAACTACTCCGGCCTGCACGGGATCCGGATCGGCGACGCGGCGTCGATCGCGACGACCATCGCGCGGCAGTACGCGAGCAACAAGCAGGGATTCCGAACGCTCCTCCACCAGGAGGCGGGACGCCTGCTGAAGCGCAACTTCGCGGCGGCGGCACGGGCGCTGGTGCCGCGCATCGAGACGCAGCACCTGAAGCCGAGCACCAAGGCCGGCATCCGGGCGCAACTCTTCGACCGCGAGAAGAACGAGCTGGTGATGGACTTCGTCGTCGAGCGGGGAGAGCGGTCGCTGCACATCCTCAACGCCGTTTCGCCGGGATTCACGACCGCGTTTTCGTTCGCCCGTTTCGCACTCGATTTCGATAAGGTGCAGGCCGCATGAGAAAAGGGATCATCCTCGCCGGCGGTTCGGGAACGCGGCTCTACCCGATCACGTCGGTCGTTTCCAAGCAGCTCCTCCCCGTTTACGACAAGCCGATGATCTATTACCCGCTGACGACGCTGATGCTCGGCGGCGTCACGGAGATCCTGATCATCACGACGCCTCACGACCAGGCGGCATTCCGCCACCTCCTCGGCGACGGCTCGCAGTGGGGGATCAGCCTCACGTACGCCGAGCAGCCCGACCCGGGCGGCTTGGCGCAGGCGTTCCTCATCGGTGCCGATTTCGTCGGCGGCGATCCGAGCTGCCTCATTCTCGGGGACAACATCTTCTACGGCCACGGTCTGACGGAGGCGCTTCGGCGCGCGAACGCGCGGGACAGCGGAGCCACCGTATTCGCGTACCGCGTGCACGATCCGGAGCGTTACGGCGTCGTCGAGTTCGACGAGGACAATCGCGCGCTGTCGATCGAGGAGAAGCCGCAGCATCCGAAGTCGAACTTCGCGGTCGTGGGGCTGTACTTCTACGACCAGCGCGTGGTGGAGCTTGCGCGGTCGCTCGCGCCGTCGCACCGGGGCGAGCTGGAGATCACCGACCTCAATCGTCTCTACCTGGAGGCGGGCGCGCTGCACGTCGAGCAACTCGGCCGCGGTTACGCGTGGTTCGACACCGGCACGCAGGAGTCGCTGCTCGCGGCGGCGAACTTCGTCGAGACGGTGGAGCTGCGGCAGGGGCTGAAGATCGCCTGCCCCGAGGAGGTGGCGTACTTCCTCGGACTGATCAACCGCGAAGACGTGATCTCCGCGGCCGATCGGCTCCGAAAGAGCAGCTACGGCGAATACCTTCGCCGCGTCCTCGTGATGGGGTGACGTCCCGGCTGCCGGCTATCTCGAGACGGCGATCGCGCCCTGTTCTTCTTCCTTGATGCGGTGGTGCACGAAGCAGAGCAGGATGACGACGGGTAGTGAGAGAAGGACGACGATGATCCCGATGGCCGCAAGACGGCTCTTCGTGATGCTCCGATACACCAACGTCGTCGGCGGAGCGGTGACCGAGTACAGGTACGTCTCCGGGTTCAGGTTGTGGGAAACGATCGTGTAGATCTCGTTGATCTTCGCGACCAGGACCTTGGCCTGACTGCGCGCCTGATTCAGTTGGATACGGAGGTCGGCTTCGTTCACCGTCAACGGCGGAGGCGGCGCGCTGATGTCGCGCAGGAGCTCCTCATCGTAGCGAACGGCCTCTTGAGCGGGCGCCATCAACGATTGGACGTGCCGCATCTCGTCGAACATCTTCTGACGATAGGCCAGGTCGGCCGACTGGTTGACGAGCTGCGCGAGACGGTCGATGAACGTCTCATTGAGCTGCGGCATGATCGTTTCGGAGGGAGTCTTCTCCCCGTTGCGATTGGCGGCAGGCGCTTCGATCGAAACGGCGCGCTGGTTCGTGTAGACGGCGATGGCATTGCGAATGGCGTCGACGCGGTCCTGATAGCTCTGCAACTCGCGTTGATCGAATGCAAGCTGGGTCTGCACGAAGCGGACGGTGTATGGATCGTTCGCCCCGCGGGTGGCGCGGGCGAGCGGCACCATCGGCTCGAGCTGGAACCGGACGATGTCTTCGATCTTGATGTAGAGCTCGGCCACTGACATGTGGTCGCTCGTGCGCGTCAGCGCCGCCGATGGGAGGAGACTGATTTCGGCGAGGTTATCGAGCACCTGCGAGAGTTTCTTGATCATGATCCGGATCGTGACGACGAGATTCGGGTTCGGCTCGTCGTCGAGGATCGCCGGTGAAAGGACCGCCGTGTCGTAGGAGGTGACCTGCCCCTTCGTTTGCGCCCAGTCGGCCCATGAGGAGAGGATCGACGTCAGCGCCCGGAAGACGACGTCGTCCGGGACGCGCCTCGTGCCCTGGGGTGACGCGAAGTTCAGTGCGAAGAGGTTCTTGGGGAACGACGCCTGTTTTTCCGCGAAGTCGCGCTCCATCTGCTGGCGCTCGGCCGTGCCCAGTTTCGGGTCGCTGAGGCGCGCCAGGTACTCTCGCTGCAGGCGATCGTATTGCGGGTTCGACTCCGTGATGTAGATGCTCGTCACGAAGTCCCCGTAGGTGAGGAAGCGTCCCATCTGCGTTTCTTTGTAGACCTTCGACAGGATCTGCGGCGCGATGATCTCCGCCGTGCTGAACTTCAGGCCGTTCGGGTACTTGCCTTCGTCCGCGCGGGGAAAGTCGAGCCGGAACTGCTGCGTAACGACCTGGACCGACGGCGACATGAGATAAATCACCAGCGCGATGACGGCGTAGAGGAAACCCACCGCCGCGACCGCCAGCATGATGACGGTCGAGTAGGCGCGCAGGACGCGCATCAGGTGGCTTATGGAAACGGGCGGATCGATCTCTTCTTCGCGGTACGCGACTGTGGCTTCATTCATCATCAGTTGGCTTTCGGACTCTCTTCGTAGCATCGCAGCTTGAAACGACGCTCGTCAAGCCAGGCGAGCGATTGCAACCCGGGAATTTCATTCACAGATCGCCCGTCGTACGCGCCGTGCCGATCCTCCGAAAGGAGAGTGAGATCTTTCCCCCCGACCTCTTCTCGTTATCGCTCGAGGAGGCGCCCTGGGAGGTCGTGCACGTGCGCAGCCGTCAGGAGAAGATGCTGGCGCGCGTCCTCGTCAATGGAAATCAGCCGTTCTACCTTCCCCAGGTCGAGAAGCGGACGAAACGGGGCGGCCGGACGTTCAAGTCGTTTCTCCCGCTCTTCTCCGGCTATGTCTTTCTCAGGCGGACCGAGCAGACCCGGCCGGTGCTCTGGTCGAGCGGAGTCGTGATGCGTGTTATTCCGGTGGAGGACCAGAAGATCCTCGACGAGGAACTGCGTCAGATTCGGGCGCTTCAGGAAGCGGGGGCGACGCTGACTCCGCAGCCGGGCTTCGCGCCCGGCGATCGAGTGCGGATCACCGAGGGCGTCTTCAGCGGCTACGTCGGAACGCTGGTCAAAGAGCGCGATTCCCTCCGGCTCGTGGTGTCGATCTCATCCTTGAACAAGTCCGTACTGGCAGAGCTCCCGCGCGACATTCTGGTGCGCCATCAGGCCTTCGGTAGACACCCGTGAGAGAGCTGTGGTTCAATACTGCGTTCAACGGTTGAACGCAGCAATGATCCACGACATCCCCGAGGAAATTCGGTATCGGCTCCTTCGTTATTTGGAGGGTCATCCAGAGGCCACACAAAGGGAGCTCGCGCGGTACCTCGACATCAGCATCGGGAAGGTGAATTACTGCCTCCGCGCGCTCATCGAAAAGGGATGGCTGAAGGTCCTTAACTTCAGGAATGCAAAGAACAAACTCTCGTACGCCTACCACCTGACGCCGAAGGGTCTCGATGAGAAGCTGAACGTGACGTACGCGTTCCTTCGGCGAAAGATGGCGGAGTACGACGCGGTCCAGGCCGAGATTGAGCGGCTGACGCGCGAAGTGGCCGAGTTCGGCGGCAACGCCGACCCGACCACGAATATCTGATCCGGGCGATCGCGCCCGAACAATTCGACGAATGCCGGAGTCGGTTTGACGACTGAGTCCCGAGGGGCTTTGTACACCGAAGGGGGCGAAGCCCGCCCGCCCGGCCGGGTCATCGTGACCGGCGCGGCGGGGTTCATCGGTTACCACGTCGCGAAGAGGCTGCTCGATCGCGGCGACGAGGTCGTCGGGATCGACAGCGTCAACGACTACTACGACGTGACGCTCAAGGAGGCGCGGCTCGCGAAGCTCGCCCCCTGCGAGCGATTCCGGTTCATCCGCGCGGACCTGGCGGATCGGTCGGTCGTTGCGGAGATCGAGTCGATCCGGCCGTCGAGGATCGTTCATCTCGCTGCCCAGGCGGGGGTGCGCTATTCACTGGTGAACCCGTACGCCTACACCGACTCGAACATCCACGCTTTTCTCAATGTGCTGGAGGCCGCACGTGCGCTGGCGGTCGAGCATCTCGTCTACGCTTCATCGAGCTCCGTCTACGGCTCGAACACGAAGCAGCCGTTTTCGGAGCACGACAACGTCGACCATCCGATCTCGCTGTACGCCGCCACGAAGAAGGCGAACGAGCTGATGGCGCACGTTTACGCGCATCTCTTTTCCATCCCGTGTACCGGTCTTCGCTTCTTCACGGTGTATGGACCGTGGGGACGCCCTGACATGGCGCTCTTCCGCTTCACGCGTGGGATCCTGATGGACGAGGCGATCCCAATCTACAACTACGGCAAGATGATTCGCGACTTCACGTACATCGACGACATCGTCGAAGGAGTGGTGCGCGTGCTCGACACGCCGGCGAAAGGGGACGATGCCTGGAGCGCCGATCGTCCCGACCCGGCGCGCAGCCGGGCGCCGTACCGCGTCTTCAACATCGGCAACAACCGTCCCGTGCAGCTTCTCGATTACATTGCCGCGATCGAGCGTTGCCTCGGCAAGAAGGCGAAGATGGAGCTTCTTCCGATGCAACCGGGAGACGTTACCTCGACACAGGCGGACGTGACGGATCTCGAAGAAGCCGTCGGATTTCACCCCGATACTCCCATCGAGGAAGGGATTCGCCGCTTCGTCGACTGGTATCGAGGCTATTACCAATGCTGACGACTTTTCTGAACAAGATCGAAACCCGTACGGCACGCATCGGTGTCATCGGTCTCGGATACGTCGGTCTGCCTCTCGTTCTCCTCTTCGAGGAAGCGGGGTTCGAGGTGGTCGGCTTCGACGTCGATCAGAAGAAAGTCGAAGCGCTAGGACGAGGCGAGTCGTACATCCGGCACATCGGTGAAGAGCGGATCCGGCGCGCGTTCCAAGGCTCGCGTGCGGTCGCGACGACCGATTTCGGACGGCTCTCGGAGTGCGATGCGGTGATCATCTGCGTGCCGACGCCGCTGGGAGACCACCGTGAGCCGGACCTGAAGTACATCCGCATCACGGCCGAGGAGGTTGCAAAGGTTCTGCGGCAGGGACAACTGGTCGTGCTCGAGTCGACGACGTACCCGTTCACGACACGGGAGGAGTTGCTGCCGCGTCTCGAGCGGTCAGGTCTTCGCTGCGGCACCGACTTCTTCGTGGCGTTCTCGCCCGAGCGCGAAGATCCGGGCCGCAAGGACTACACGACGAAGACGATCCCGAAGGTGGTGGGCGGGATCGACGAGGCATCGCTTCGGGCGGCGACGGCGCTCTACGGAGCTGCCATCGATCATCTCGTTCCGGTTTCGTCGGCCGAGGTCGCGGAAGCGGCGAAGCTGCTCGAGAACATCTTCCGCGCCGTGAACATCGCCCTGATGAACGAACTGAAGGTCGTCCTCGACCGGATGGGGATCAACGTGTGGGAAGTAATCGAGGCGGCGAAGACGAAGCCTTTCGGCTTCATGCCTTTCTATCCCGGTCCCGGCCTCGGCGGTCACTGCATCCCGCTCGACCCTTTCTATCTCACCTGGAAGGCCGCGGAATTCGGCACGTGGGCGCGCTTCATCGAGCTGGCGGGTGAGATCAACAGCTCAATGCCGCGCTACGTCGTCCAGAAGACGATCGACGGGATCAACGCGCAGGGGAAGAGCATCGTCGGTGCGAAGGTGCTCGTCCTCGGTCTTTCCTACAAGCCCGACATCGACGACGACCGCGAGTCGCCGTCGTTCGAGATCATCGAGCTGTTGCAGGAGCGGGGCGCCAAAGTGGCGTATTGCGATCCGTACATTCCGGTGTCGCGGCGAGGGAGAAAGCGCGCGCTCTCGCTCGAGTCGGTGCCATGCACGCCGGAGGAGTTCGGCGCCCACGACGCCGTATTGGTCGCGACGTCCCACAGCGAATTCAGGAATCCGGCGCTCTATGCGAGCGCCAGACTCGTCGTCGATACGCGCAATATCGTCCCGGCGGGGATTGCACCGCTGGTGCAGGCCTGAGATGCGCAACTCAAAAAGAAAGCGGGCATTGATCACCGGCGTGACGGGCCAGGACGGCTCGTATCTCGCCGAACTTCTCCTCGAGAAGGGGTATGAGGTCCACGGGATCATCCGCCGCTCGTCGTCGTTCAACACCGCGCGGCTCGATGCGATTTATCAGGACCCGCACGAGCGCGACGTCCGATTCATCCTCCATTACGGCGACCTCAATGACGCGTCTTCACTGAATCGCGTGCTCCGCGTCGTCGATCCCGACGAGATCTACAACCTCGGCGCGCAGAGTCACGTGAAGGTTTCGTTCGACACTCCCGAGTACACCGCGGAAGTGACGGGCGTCGGTTCGGTGCGCCTGCTCGAGGCGATTCGTGAGCTCGAGATCCGCCCCCGCATCTACCAGGCCTCGTCCTCCGAAATGTTCGGAAAGGTGCGCGAGGTCCCGCAGTCGGAGCTGACGCCGTTCTACCCGCGTAGCCCGTATGGAGTTGCGAAGGTGTACGCGTATTGGATGACCGTGAACTACCGGGAAGCCTATGGGCTCTTCGCGGTGAACGGGATTCTCTTCAATCACGAGTCGCCGCGGCGCGGCGAGACGTTCGTTTCGCGCAAGATCACGCGTGCAGTCGGCCGCATCGCTGCTGGAATCGACGAACGTCTGTACCTCGGCAATCTCGAGGCGCGGCGCGACTGGGGATACGCCAAAGACTATGTCGAGGCGATGTGGCTGATGCTGCAGCAGGCCGAGCCCGACGATTTCGTCATAGCAACGGGCGATACGCACACCGTTCGCGAGTTTTGTGAACTGGCGTTCGCAGAGGCGGGGATCGGGCTGGTCTGGAAGGGCAGCGGGCTGGACGAGAAGGGGATCGACGCAAAGAGCGGCAAAGTGCTCGTCGAGATCGATCCGCGCTATCTGCGGCCGACCGAAGTCGATCTGCTCATCGGCGATGCCTCCAAAGCCCGGGAGAGGCTCGGTTGGCAGCCGAAGACCGGCTTCAAAGACCTGGTGCGCCTCATGGCCGAATCCGATGTGGAACTGGCGCGCCGCGAAATACGAGCGGTCGCCTCAACGGAATGATCAGTAAAGACGCTCCCGTCTTCGTGGCGGGCCACCGCGGGCTCGTCGGATCGGCAATCGTCGACAAGCTGCGGCGGGAGGGGCACACCGCGATCGTCGTGCGTACGCGCGCCGAGCTCGATCTGCTCGATCAGGCGGCGGTGCGGCGCTTCTTTTCGGAACAGAACATCGGATATGTCTACCTCGCGGCGGCACTCGCGGGCGGCATCTACGCCAACGCCACGCGGCCGGCGGATTTCCTCTACCAGAACCTCGTCATCGCGACGAATGTGATGGATGCCGCCGCTTCGAACGGCGTCGAGAAGCTCCTCTATCTCGGCAGCTCATGCATCTACCCGCGCCTCGCGCCGCAGCCGATCCCGGAGAGCGCGCTGTTGACGGGTCCGCTCGAGCCGACGAATGAGGCGTATGCGATCGCGAAGATCGCGGGGCTGAAGCTCTGCGAGGCATATCAGCGGCAGTACGGGAAGCGCTTCATCTCCGCGATGCCGACGAATCTGTACGGCCCGAATGACAACTTCGACCCGGAGCGCTCCCACGTCATCCCTGCTCTGCTGCGACGGATGCACGATGCGGCGGCCGGTGACGCCGCCGAGGTGGTCGTATGGGGGACGGGAACGCCGAAACGTGAGTTTCTTTACGCCGACGATCTTGCGGAAGCGCTTTACCTCCTCATGGAGCAGTACGAGGAGCCCGAGACGATCAACGTCGGAAGCGGCGAGGAGCAGACGATCGCCGAACTGGCAAACACGATCAAGGACGTCGTCGGGTTCAAAGGCGTCGTGCGGTTCGATCCGTCGCGGCCCGACGGAACCCCTCGAAAGATCGTCGACAGCAGCAGAATCCATGCGCTCGGCTGGAGCGCGCGTGTTTCATTGGCCGAAGGGCTGCGGCGCACCTATGAAAGCGTGCTGGCGCGCGGCATCTTCAGTGAGCTACCGCACGCCGCTTCGGTTCCGGCGCCCTGAGCGACATGACGAGCACTTTTCCGTCAGGCGCGGTCAT
This sequence comes from Thermoanaerobaculia bacterium, assembly GCA_036003305.1. Lineage (GTDB taxonomy): Bacteria > Acidobacteriota > Thermoanaerobaculia > Gp7-AA8 > Gp7-AA8 > DASXHZ01. The sequence goes on along the minus strand of DASYSN010000152.1, from coordinate 19,871 downwards.
GATCATCGGTTTGAAATCAGCGGTGAGGCCCGAGAAGCGGAACGCCGCCGAATCGAATCCATCGAACTGTTCCAGCCGGAACGGGTCGTTCCCGGAGTCGCTGAAAGAGCCGCTTGCGACACGGCGCACGATCAGCCAGCGCGTGTCATTCATGCCGACCGGGACCGCAATGATTTCCGCGTCGCCGTTGCTGACGGCGAGCTCGGTCGAGGCACAGACCCAGTCGGGGCAGGTCTTCACGGTCCACAAGTGAGTCACCGGCACGCAGGGGCAGACGTTGTCCGCGATGGCGGCGGGCGCGATGGTCAATCCGAAGAAGAGAACGGCTGAGACAAGACGCATAGCGAATTGCCCTCCGAATCGCCTGATAAAGAAACGATCGTGCCAGCGAGCGGAATGGTTCAGACGGCCTGAGTTGGCGTCGAAAATGAACTTCTGGAGCTCAGGAGAGCACCATGTCTCGATCCTCGGTCGCAGCATCGCTCGCGGTATTCGTTCTCGCACCGTCACTCTTTGCAGCAACGTTCGTCGTCCCGACTGACCGGGATCTCGTCCGTCGCGCGCATGGAATCGTCATCGCGACCGCGATGGCTTCTTACTCACAGCCGGGCACCGACGCAGCGATCGAGACCGTCACTCCGATGCAGATCGAAGAAACCATCAAGGGGCGCTTCGCTTCGACGATCAACGTGGTCGAGCCGGGGGGCACTTACGGCGGCGTTTCGATGGTCCTCACCGGGGTGCCGCAGTTCGAGCCAGGACAGCGGATGCTGCTCTTCCTCGCGAATACGGGCAAAGACCGTTGGGCGGTGACCGAGCTCGTTCTTGGGAAGTTCAGTTTCGTGACGGATGAGACGGGGCAGGAGCTGCTCGTTCGCGACGAGGATGAAATCGTCGGCTGGGATCCGAACCTCCAGCCGCACGTCGAGGGCCGGCGTTCGGCCGAAGGGTTCCTGCAGTTCGTCCGCACGGAAGTGTCCGGCGGCATGGCGGCGACCGATTACTTCGTTTCGAGTGAAGCGCCGCTGCAGACCACATCCAGCACCGGCTCGCGGAATGGTGCAATCCAGCCTTCGCTGATGGCGACTTACAGCGCGACGTCGTACACGATGATCGTCAGCGGCTCGATGGGCTCGCGATGGACGGTCTTTCCTTCGGCGGTGAACTGGTACGTCGGCCAGACGACGGAACCGGGCGCGCCGAACGGCGGGATCACGGCGGCCCAGACCGGCATTGCGTCGTGGGACAACGATTGCCCGTCGAACGTGAACTATGTGTATGGCGGGATCGACAACGGTACGCACACCCAAGGCCTCCACGCGCCCGATGGAGCAAACACGATTCTGTTCGAGCGCGACCTCAGCACGTGGGGCGTCTCGCCGTTCTCCTGTTCCTCGGGTGGCTACAGCGGGACGCTCGGCATCGGCGGCGTGACGAGCGCCTCCGGCACGAATTTCCTCGGCAGCGAGACATTCGTCACGACGCAGGAAGCGGACGTCGAGATGAACCGCGGCATCGCCAATTGCACGCTGCTGTTCAACAACGGCGACTTCAACAGCGCGGTCACCCATGAGCTGGGACACACGCTCGGCTTTCGGCATTCGGATCAGAACCGGCCGGGGAACGCCGCGTGCTCGACCGATCCGTCGCTCGAATGTTCGAGCAGCGCGATCATGACCGCCTTCGTAACGTCCGGTCTCAACGCCGCGCTGACGGCGTGGGACCAGCATGCGGTCGATGCTTTGTATCCGGGCGGATCGTGCAGCACATGCACGCCGCCGTCGATCACGTCGCAACCTCAGTCGAAGACGATCTCCGCGGGAACTTCGACGACTCTGACGGTCGCCGCCACGGGAACAGCACCGCTGAGCTATCAGTGGTACTACGGAACCAGCGGCAACACCGGGTCGCCGATCCAGGGCGCAACCGGGACGTCGATCACGGTCGGCGGCACGTACTCGTACTGGGTCCGTGTGTCGAATGCGTGTGGATCGGTCAACAGCGTGACCGCGACGGTGACCGTCTCGAGCTCTTCCTGCACGCCGCCCACGATCACGTCACAACCTCAGTCGAAGACGATCCCACAGGGAACTTCGACCACTCTGACGGTCGCTGCCACGGGAACAGCACCGCTGAGCTATCAGTGGTACTACGGAACCAGCGGCAACACCGGGTCGCCGATCCAAGGCGCAACCGGGACTTCGATCACGGTCGGCGGCACGTATTCGTACTGGGTCCGCGTGTCGAATGCGTGTGGATCGGTCGACAGCGTGACCGCGACGGTCACCGTCTCGAGCTCTTCCTGCACGCCGCCCACGATCACGTCACAACCTCAGTCGCAGACGATCCCGCAGGGAACTTCGACGACTCTGACGGTCGCTGCCACGGGAACAGCACCGCTGAGCTATCAGTGGTACTACGGAACGAGCGGCAACACCGGCTCGCCGATCCAGGGTGCAACCGGGACGTCGATCACAGTCGGCGGCACGTACTCGTACTGGGTCCGCGTGTCGAATGCGTGTGGATCGGTCAACAGCGTGACCGCGACGGTGACCGTCTCGAGCTCTTCCTGCACGCCGCCCACGATCACGTCGCAACCTCAGTCGCAGACGATCCCGGCGGGAAGTGCGACGACTCTGTCGGTGGCGGCAACAGGAACGGCCACATTGAACTATCAGTGGTACTACGGAACCAGCGGTAATACGGCGTCGCCGATCCAGGGCGCAACCGGGACCTCGATCTATGTCGGCGGTACGTACTCGTATTGGGTCCGTGTATCGAACGGTTGCGGATCCGCGAATAGCGTGACGGCAACAGTCACCGCCAGGTAGAAGATTTGGTAGCGTGAACGCGGCGGTTGTCTCGCCCCGGCGCGTGTGCTTGAATGCCTGCCGTTTTGAACGTCGAACAAATCATTCGTGAACACCTCGACCAGAGTGCGGAGACGTACCGCAGGGTGTCGCAGGAGTGTCTCGGCTCCATCCGCACTGCCGCGGCGATGATGTCCGACGTGTTTCGAAACGGAGGGAAGCTCCTCATCTGCGGCAACGGCGGGAGCGCGGCGGACGCGCAGCACGTCGCCGCCGAGCTCGTGAGCCGCCTGACGAAAGACTTCGAGCGGCCGGGACTGCCGGCGATAGCGCTGACGACCGATACGTCGTTCCTGACGGCGTACGCGAACGACGTCGATTTCGAGGGAGTCTTCGAGCGTCAGGTCCAGGCGCTGGGGCGCGAGGGCGACCTGCTCATCGGCATTAGTACCAGCGGCAACTCGCCGAACGTCCTGCGGGCGGTGGCGTACGCCAAAGCGCACGGCATGAAGACGATCGGCCTCACCGGGAACAGCGGACGGCTCTCCTCCGAAGCCGACTGCGCCGTCGCGGTGCCGAGCGCCGATACGCAGTACATCCAGGAATCTCTTCTCGCGGTCGAGCACATCGCCTGCGAACTTGTCGAGCGGACGCTGTTCAGCGGCGCATCCTAGAAAAATTCAGGAGTGAAATCGTGCCTCAGGAGCTGATCGTTCATACCGATCCGCGCGGAAGACTGTACGAAGTCGTTCGCCGGGACGATCCCAATTACACGCAATTCGGACAGGTCTACATCATCGAGGACGCGAAACGCGGCATCGTGCGCGCGTGGCACCGCCACTTCAAGATGGACGAATGGTTCTCGTGCGTCGCGGGTGAGGCGCTGTTCGTCCTTCACGACCCGCGCACGGGCGAGTTCTCGGAGCACGTGCTGTCGGCGAAGTCGCCGTCCGCACTCTTCGCTCCGCGCTTCGTTTATCACGGCCACCAGGCGCTCACGGACGACGCGGTGATCGTGGCGGTCTGCACCGAGCCGTACGACCCGAAGGTGTCGGACGAGGAGCGCGTCGCGTTCGATCATTTCCCCGGCTACACGTGGAGCAGCCTCCAGTCATGAACATCCGCGAGCAGTTTCTCTCCATCGCCATCCCTGACATCTCGGAGGCCGAGATCTATGAGGTGATCGACACGCTGAAGTCCGGCTGGATCAGCGTCGGCCCCAAGGTGCGGCAGTTCGAGGCCGACATGGCCGCGTACCACGGGGTCCGGCACGCGATCTCGGTGACGTCGTGCACCGTCGGGCAGTTCCTGATGTGCCGGCTGCTGGGACTCGGCGAAGGCGACTACGCGATCGTGCCGACGATCACGTGGCCGTCCACCGCAAGCACAGTCGAGCAAGTCGGCGCGACGCCGCTGTTCGTCGATGTCGATCCTCACACGTTGAATACGACGCCGGAGCTCGTCGAGCCGCTGCTGAAGCGCTACGGGCGGCGCGTCAAGATGATCTCGCCCGTACACGTCTCCGGACTGCCGGTCGACATCGACGGATTCGACGCGCTCGGCGAAAAATACGGAGTGCCGATCGTCTACGACGCGGCGCACGCCGTCTTCTCGCATTACAAGAAACGCCGCGTCGGCGTGTACGGCAAGGCCTCCCTCTTCAGCTTCTATGCGACGAAGAACATCACGGCGGGAGATGGCGGCGTCATCACGACGAATGACGATGAGCTGGCCGAGAACCTGCGGCTGTGGAGTTATCACGGGATGGACAAGGACTCCTGGAAGCGCTACTCGAAAGAGAGCGCGAGTCCGCACGTCCAATGCGTGGTGCCCGGCTTCAAGTTCAACATGACCGACTTGAATGCCGCGCTGGCCGTGGCGCAACTGCGGCGCGCGGATGAGTTCCTCGCAAAGCGCAACCGCCTTATGGCGCACTATGACCGCGCGATCCGGCCGCTCTCGTGGCTCGAGCCGACGGTCCGTGAGACGGCCGAAGGCGGGTGGGGGAATCACGTATACATCGTCAAGGTCGTCGACCCCGACGTCGATCGCGATCTCCTGATGCAGGTGCTCCGGACGTACAACATCGGAACGAATATCCACTTCTACCCGGTGCACATGAACAAGTTCTACGCGGAAAAGTACCCCGAGGTGCGTCTGCCGGTGGCGGAGAAGCTGTCGCAGCAACTGCTGTCGCTGCCGCTCTGCACGAAGTACTCCGAATCAGACCTCGACTACGTCGTCGACGCGCTCGATGACATCCACTCGAAACGACTCGCCCACCGCGCTGGAGGAGAGCAGGAATGCATTCAAACAAAACCCTCATTGATGGTGTGATGGTCAAGGACATCGGCGTGTACGTGGACGACCGCGGCATCGTCGCGGAGATCGTCCGGGCCGACGATCCGATCTATCACGGTAGTTTCGGTCAGGTGTACTACGCGACGTGCAACCCCGGCGTCGTGAAGGCGTGGCACTACCACAAGATCCATACCGACATCCTCTACAACATCTACGGCTCGACGAAAGTCTGCCTCTACGACCTGCGCGACGACTCGCCCACCAAAGGGGTGACGAACGTCTTCGTGATGAACGACTACAACCAGATCGCGGTGCGCGTTCCGCCGGGCGTCCTCCACGGTCAGATGTGTCTGGGCGACGTGCCGGCGATTCTGTTGAACGTGCAGTCGCACATTTACGATCCGTCGGACGAGTACAAGATCGATCCGTTCGACGAGCGGTACGGCGGCAAGGCGCTGTGGTCGGTGATCTCGCGTTGAGACCAGCCGTCTTTCTCGATCGCGACGGGACCATCAACCGGGAGGTGAACTACCTCTCCGATCCCGATGCGTTCGAGCTGTTGCCGGGGGTCGCGGAAACGATCGCGGAGTGGAACACCCGCGGGTGGGCGGTGGTCGTGGTGACGAATCAATCGGGCATCGGCCGCGGCTATCTCACCACGGACACGCTCGAGGCCATTCACGCGAGGATGCGGGAGGCGCTCGCGGCGCGGAACGCGCACGTCGACGCCATCTACTTCTGCGCGCACGTCCCCGAAGACGACTGCACGTGCCGGAAGCCGCACGTCGAGCTGTTCACTCGTGCCGCGGCCGACCTCGGCATCGACATACGGGAATCGTACTTCGTCGGAGACAAGTGGACCGACGTCCTGCCGGCGTCGAAGCTGGGGGGGCGGGGCATCCTGCTGCGGACCGGACACGGCGAAACGGAGACGCGCAATGTCCCCGTCGATGCGCCGCCGGTCGCCACTGCCGACGATCTGCGCGATGCGTTCACCATCACGATGGGCCTGAAGGAGCCTCAATGACTCCGTCGTTACGCAATGAAGACGTCATCACCGCGAATCGCGAGTATTTCAACCGGAACGCGACCATTTACGATCGCGATGAGTCGTGCATGGTCGACGCTCGCGCGCAGCGAATCGTCGATGACCATCTCCGGGAGATTCTGGCGCGCCTCCGGGAGCGCTTTCCCGGCGTGCCGCTGCGCATCCTGGATGCCGGCGGGGGGAGCGGCAATGTCTCGCTGAAGCTGAATGCGTTGGGATTGGCGACGGAGTTGGTGGACGTCTCGCAGGAAATGATCAACTTGTACCTGTCGAAAGCGCCGGCAGAGCTGCGAGACGAGATCAGGACGGCGTGTTCGGATCTGGAAACGTTCTTCTCGACCTCCACCACCCGGTATCACCTGATCTGTTTCAGCTCGGTGCTCCATCACCTCCTCGACTATCGCGCCATCCTCACGCTTGCGGAGGAGCATCTGGTGCCCGGCGGGATGATTTACACGATTCACGATCCGAGTCCCAGCAGCCGCTTCTGGAATCGTGTGGAGATGGCTGACTATCATCTGTCGACGTTCCAGCATCTCTCCGCGTACATCCGCCGCCGTTTGGGATTTAAGCCCCGGCCGTCGGAACATGCGGCGGCGGCCGCCGATGAGACGACGGCCGAGCCTCATGTCGGTCCCGGCATCGATGACGTCGCGTTGCGCGACTTCTTGTCGGGCCTCGGGCTCCGCATTGTGTGGCATCAACGCTACAAGACGGCGCGAACGTTGCCGGCCACGCTTCTGTTTCGCCTGGCCGGTCACGCGCGCGGGTTTTCGTTCGCCGTCGAGAAAACCGCATAGGGAGGATTCATGGCTACCGTTCTCGTGACCGGCGGCGCCGGCAACATCGGTTCATTCATCGTCGACCAGTTGGTCGAGCTGGGCCATTTCGTGGTGGTCGTCGACAATTTCTATAACAGCACGATCCGCTATCTCCGCGACCATCTCGATCGCGGCAAGGCGGCACTCGAGGTGTGCGACATCGTCAATTACCGCGTCCTGTCGCGCGTCTTCGAGAAGTACAAGCCGGAGTACGCGTCGCATCAGGCTTCCATGATGATCATGGACAGCAATAAGTTTCCGTTCGACGCGGTGGACGTGAACGTGAAGGGGACGTTCAATTTCATCCAGTGCTGCATCGACACGGGAGTGAAGCGCGTGACCTTCGCGTCCTCGGCGTCGGTGTTCGGGAATCCCCGCTACGTACCGGTCGACGAGGACCATCCGTTCGACAACGAGACGCTGTACGGCGCGACGAAGATCGCGCTCGAGCATCTCTTCCGGAGCTGGGCGTACACGCACAACCTGCCGTGGTGCGGGTTCCGGTACTACAACATCTACAGCGAGCGGCAGGGAATGGGTGCGTTCTACACGCAGGTGTTCCAGAAATGGATCCTCAAGGTGCAGAACGGCGAGCCGATCGAGTTGTACGGCGACGGCGAACAGACGATGGATCTTCTGCATTCGGCCGACGCAGCCCGCGCCAACGTGGTCGCGCTCTTCAATGACGATGTGAAATACGAGATGTTCAACGTCGGTACAGGCGTTGAGACCAGCGTGAATCAGCTCAAGGACATGATCTTCGACGAGATGGGGAGGAGCGTTCCCGTCCACAGGCTGGAGCTCGACAAGCACCTCGTCCGCCGCCGGCAGGCATCGACGAAGAAGATCCGGGAGATGCTCGGATTCGTCCCCAGCGTGGACGTGCGTGAGGGAGTCCGCCGCTACGTCGCCTCTCTGTCCGGTCCCTCGCTCGTTCATGCTTCATAGCAAACGAATCATTCAGCTTCGTTCGCCGCTCCGCCTGAGCTTCGTCGGCGGAGGAACGGACTTCCCCGAGTATTACTCGCGCCTGCCGGGCGCCGTAATCTCGGCGACGATCGACGTCTTCATCTACGTCACGATCAAGGACATGTTCGACACGAACGTGCGGGTGCATCACTCCGTCATCGAGACGGAGGCGATCACGAGCCGCATTTCGCATCCCTACGTTCGCACGTCCCTCGAGCACTTCGGCCTTTTCAAAGGAATCGAGGTCGTGGTCGTCTCCGACGTGATGACGACCGGCTCCGGCCTCGGCGCGTCTTCGGCACTCATGAGCGCCCTCGCGCTCGGCGCGTCGCATCTCCGCAACCGGCCGATCGCCTCGCCGAAAGAGATGGCGGAGCTGACCGTCCGTCTCGAAAAGCAGGCCGGGACGATCGGCGGCTGCCAGGATCAGTACGCCGCGAGTTATGGCGGATTCAACCTCATCAAATTCGGCGCCGATGACGTCGACGTGAAACCGCTACACGTCAGCCCCGACACATACCAGGATCTGCAGGACCGCATTCTCCTCGTCTTCACGAATCTCGCACGCGACTCGGCGCCGATTCAGTCGCAGGTGGTGGCGAACCTGGCGTCGTCGGACAAGGACGCGTATCTCTCGGAGATGTACGCCGCGGTCGAGGCCTTCGAGCGGGAGCTCTCCTCGCCGTCGCCGGACATCACGCACCTGGGCACGATCCTCCACGAAACGTGGAAGCTGAAGAAGAAAGTGAGCCCCCTCAGCACGAATCTCTATGTGGATGAGCTCTATGACTTCATGCGTGCGAACGGCGTCATCGGCGGAAAGGTGACTGGTGCGGGCGGCGGTGGCTTTTTCCTCGCGATCACCGAGAGTGCCGCGGCGAAACGGGCGTTGATGTACAAGCTCTACCCGAACTACATCAGTGTAGACGCGAGGTTCCACACCCACGGGACGGAGGTCCTTTGGAAGAACTTCTGAAGCGCTTCGTGCTTCAGTTGGGCGAGAAGGGCCGGCGAATCACACAGGTGATCGCGAATCCGTCGTTGGGCCGCACTTATCTCCGCCTCCGGCGAGACCATCTCGGTTTTCATGAGTACGAAGCGTGGCGGCTCGGTTGGCTCGAGCAGTTGGGCATTCGTACGATCTTCGACGTCGGCGCGAACGTCGGGCAGTTCTTTCTGCTGATGAAGCACCTTTTTCCGGACGCCCGCGTCTACTGTTTCGAGCCGCTGGCCGGCCCGTTTCGGGAGCTCAAAGAAAGAGTGGACCGGTATCCCGGATCGAGGGCGTTCAACTGCGCGCTCGGTGCATCGGCCAAGAACATCGTTTTTTACGAGAACCGGTTCAGCGCGGCATCATCGCCGCTTCCTCTGACCGCGCAGACGAAACGCTTCATCGCCAACGTGGGAGCCGATCCGGAAGCTTTCCGCGAGACCGAGATCGAAGTGGAGTGTCTCACCCTGGATGATGTCTGCGCCCGGTCGGGTGTCGAGATTCTCCCCGAAACACTGATCAAGCTCGATGTGCAGGGATATGAGGATCAGGTGATCCTCGGGGGCGAACAGGTCTTCTCGAAGGCGAAGGTGGTCGTCGCGGAAGTATCGTTTTTCGAGGCGAACGAGGGACAGATGCTGTTCGACGGCATCTATACCCTGCTGCGAGAGCGCGGTTTCGGCTTCTACGGTTTCATCGATGAGCAGAGATCACCAATCGATGACACCGTGATGCAGGCCGACGCGATATTCGTACGACCGTGAAGGGCCTGCTGGGAGTTCTTTTCGCCGGCGGACGGGGAACACGTCTCGGACAGATCACACAGTATGTGTCGAAGCCTTTCGTTCCCGCATACGACCGGCCGGTGTTTCTCTATCCTCTCGCGCAGCTCCGGCAGTGCAGCTCCATCGACGAAATCGTCATCCTCACCAATACCGACAACGACCAAACGATGAAGAAAGCCGGGTATCGAACCATCGTCCAGGACGACGCCCAAGTCCATGACATGTGGTCCGGTCTGCGATATTTGCGCGGCGCATTGCCGGGCGACCGCGACGCGGTGCTGATCCCCTGCGACAACGTGTCGGAGATATCGGTCGATGCGCTGGTGGAGAGCTTTCGCTCCGGCGACTTCGACGTCGCCTTCAGCGTCATGCCGGTCGGCGACCGTAAGAAGTTGACCGGGATGGGCGTGTACGACCCCGCTTCGCGGCGCGTCTGCTACAAACCGAGCGCGCCGCCGTCGAACCTCGGCGTGATCGCGCCGTATGTCATCCGCGGTGAATTCGACCCTGGACCCATCTCCGAGGCCGAAGCATTCAACCAGGGAAGGACTGTCGTTCGCGAGTACAACGGGCCGTGGTTTGACGTCGGCGATGCGGACACGCTCCTCGACTGCTCGGTCTATCTTCGCGAGAGGGGCCGTTCCGCGTGAAGACACTCCTCCGCTTTTTCTTCCGTTTCTCTCAGAGCCCGTACAGCGTCGCGATGTCGGTATTGTGGCCGCTGATTCGTCCGTTGTACCGCACTCAGTTTTACCACTTCGGACGATCCGCGGTTGTTTTCCCCACCCGGATCATCGGGGCGAAGTACATCAGCATCGGCGACGGGACTTCAATCGACTATCACTGCGAGATCCACGCGTCGCCGTCGGACCCTTCCGCCAACAAGCCGATCATCACGATCGGCAACGGATGCCAGATCAACGGTTTCAATCGCATTGGTGCAACCGGCCACGTCGAGATCCAGGACCGAGTTCTGATGGCGAGCAACATCTATATCAGCGATACGACGCACATCTTTGACGATCCCGACCTGGCCATCCTGCAGCAGGGCGATTCGTACTCTGGCCCGGTCGTCATCGAGAGCGGCTGCTGGATCGGCGACGGCGTCAAGATCATTCGAGGCGTCACGATCGGCCGGAACAGCGTCGTCGGTGCGAACTCGGTCGTGACGCAAAGCATCCCTCCTTATTCGGTGGCGGCGGGCGCGCCGGCACGGGTGATTCGCAGCATTAAGAAGGCGTCATGAATATGTATACCTACGACGACATCGCGTTCCGGCCGATGGAGAGGTCGGACATCGAAGCGGTCCGGATCGCCCACAATGACCCGACCACGCTGCTGCAGATGGGCGATCCGACGCCGGTGTCGCCGGAACAGCAGGCCGAGTGGTTTGCCGCGATGTCGAAACGGACGTCGAACGTCACGTTCATGGTCTGCAAGAGAGAGAGCGGCGAGCCGATCGGCGTCTGGAGGCTCCAGAACGTCGACTCCATCAACAGAGTCTGCGAAGTGGGCGCCGACATCTTCCCCGACTTTCGCCGCCAGGGGTACGGACTCAAGACGTATCGGATGCTCCTGGCCTACCTCTTCGAGCACTACAACATCCACACGGTCTATCTCCGCACGGCGGAGTTCAACTCGCATGCGCAGCACCTTTACGTGAAGCTCGGCTTCCGTGAGACGGGGCGGATCGTCGAATCAATGTTCCGGCAGGGCCGCTACTGGGACAACCTGATCATGTGCATGACTGTCGATGAGTACCGGCGTATCTACGGCGGCTCGTCCTCTCGATGAAGATTGCGATCGTCGGAGCGTTCACGCAGTCGAACTTCGAGGCTTTCCTGGCCGCGGCATTCCGCGAGCTGGGGCACGAAGTCGTCGCTTACGACGTCTGGTCCGAACGTCCGGCGCCCTGGTTCGGCCGGCGGGTCGTCAGCGTCATGTCCGGCGTCCCTCGCATCCGCCATTCCTATCGCCGCCGCTATGTCGCGGCGCACAGTGAGAAGGTCGCCGGTTACGTCAGGAAGCAACGCCCCGACTTCGTCATCGCACATAACGGCGTCGAGCTCGATGCGGAGACCATCCGGTCGATCGTCCGCTCGCTCAAGGTGCCGTTTGCGACCTATGCCGCGGACGACCCGACGCTCGCGCTGATGCAGCCGGAGTACCTTCCGGCTCTTCCCGCGTTCACGCACGTTTTTGCCTGCGAGTCGGCGCTGGTGCCCAAACTTCGACTGCTGACGCCGAATCGCGTGGAGTTCGTCTCCTGCGGTGCGCCGTCCGACGTCTATTACCCGGTGGCTCCGACCGCGGAGCAACGGGAGAAGTACGGTTGCAACATCGGCTACGCCTCGTCCGGCTATTCGGGCTCCCCTTACGGCGTCTATCGCGCCTTGCTTCTGCAGAATGTCGCAGACCTCGGCCTGAAGGTATTCGGCGACCGGCACTGGGATTACATCGCGGCACACGTCCCCGAGATCAGAGAATCCATCCGCGTGACCGGTTTTCTCGGTCCGCAGGAAATGAACGCGCTTTTCGCGAGTGCGCGCATCTTTGCGGGCATTGTTCACCCGCAGATGGTCAGCGGCGTCGGACAGCGCATATTCGATGCTGCGGCCGCGGGTGCATTCATTCTCGCCGAGCACAAGACCGACATCGAGTGGGCGTTTCCGAACGGTGAGGTGGAAACGTTCCGGACCAAAGAGGAAATGCGCGACAAGGCGATGTACTACCTCGCGCACGAAGACGAGCGGCAGCGGAAAGCCGCCGCCGCGCGGGAACGCGTCCTCTCGCACCACACGTGGAAGCAGAAGGCTCAGCAGATGCTCGACGTCGTCTTCTCGTAATGGGCCTACGCACTTTCCTCCAGCGCGGCCGTTCCTACCGCTTTTCGGGAGCTCTTCAGGCCGCGGCCCGCAATACCACCGCGACGGTGGTAGCCCGCGGCGTCAGCATGACCGCGACGGTGGTCTTTACGGCGCTGTTTTCGAGGCACGTCGGCGTGGAAGGTTTCGGCCAATACGCCTACGCGTTGTCTCTCGCGACCCTCCTCGGAGGGGTTTGCGGCTTCGGGCTCGACAGTTGGGCGATTCGCGAGGCCGTTCACACTCCGGCCCAGTCGACTCGAATCATCGGACACTCGCTGTTCGTGCAGGCGCTATTGAGCGTTCTGTGCCTCGGCGGTCTCGCGGTGTACTTCGCCTTCGTCCATCGCGATCCCACGATGTTGGCGGTCAGCCTCATCGTCGGGACGTACATCTTTCTCGATGTGAGTGCGCTTCTCGTCATCAGCGTCTTTCGCGCGCGGGAAGTCATGGCGTACGAGGCGATCGCCGTCGTCGCAGGCAACGTGGCGATGCTCGTATTCACCGTCGCCGGTATCGCGATGCACGTTGGAATCCGAGGTCTGCTGCTCCTCGTCTGCGCGAGCTATGGGTTGAAGTTCGCCGTGATCGTCTGGTACGCGAAGACGCGCTGCGGCCTCGGCTCGATATGGCGGGAGCTGCGGCCTTCGGCCGGCGCGGTACGTTCCGGTTTCCCCTTTCTCGTCATGTCGGTCGGGAACACTCTGTATGGCACATATCCGCGCCTGATGCTCGCGGCGTTCGTCACGATCCCGGTCGTCGGCCTGTATGCGGCCGCCGAGCGGGTGATCGCGCTCGTCGCGGTCGTTACGGGCATCCTCGACATCATCATTTATCCGATCTTCACGCGCCGTGTCCAAACGTCGCGGGAGGCGTTCGCCCGTACGTACGAGCAGGTGACCGATTTCACCCTCGTCGTCGGTCTGGTGATCGGCCTCGGCGTTGCCTGCCTCATGCCGGAGATCATCTTTCTCTTGTTCGGCCGCGGCTACGAGCGTGCGGTGCCGATCGGAATGCTCCTCGTTCCGAGTATCAGCATGGCGACGCTCGGGTTCGTCAATTCCCGCGCCATGCTCTCGCTGCACAAAGAGAAGATGATGTCCGTGACCATCGCGGCGACGGCCGGCGGCGGATTGGCGATTTCGCTGGTGCTGGTCCATTTCTTCGGTGCGCCGGGAATGGCCGTTACTTCGCTGATCACGAGCACGGCCGGTTTTCTCCTGTACTTCTTCTATCTGCGAGTGAAGCTCGGTTTTCCATGGATCACGGTCCGTCATCTGATCTATTTCACCCTATTCTCGGCGGTTTTCATTGTTGCCTATAGGATTCAGACGGCGGGTCTTCTGGAGAGAGTTCTGGTCAACGGCGCCCTGCTGCTCGTAGCTCTGCCGGTATTCCGGGCCGTTCGATTGCTCGACTGGCTGCGTGTCTTCCAGATCACGATGGTCGGCAAAGACTCCAGGGTGAGTGTGGCGTGACGACGACAGCCTCTTTCGATGGCGAATGGACGCGGACTCCGGCGCGCGCGCGGCCCGTGCCGCCATCGTTCCGCCGCCGGTTCGCATACGCGACGATGCTGCTGTTCCTCTGCCTCCGCGTCCTCACCTGGGGCCCTCCGGTGGAGATGAGGCCGGATTTACTGGTGATTCCGAACGCAAGGCCGAATCTGCCGATGACGGTCGGTGGATCGGCGCTCGTGACATTGATGATCGCCGCAGATCCGGCGCTCGCGTTCGCATTCGTCGTCTGCGATATGAACGGTTTTGGCGCCCTGTTCGACCTCGATCAGTGGGGCGTCGCCGGCGTGTTCAAGTTTCGTGATCTCGAGATGGGCGCCCTCCTCGCGTTTGGCTTTCTCTTCTGGTTGAGGCGCCCGGCCGCGGCGACGCAGCGCCGAACCCGCCTGCGGAGATATCTCGCCGGCGTGGCTGTAACGATCACTGCAATCACCATCCTTTACACCGTGGCGACATTGCGTTTTCAGGATCTCTCTACGACGGTCCGATACTCGCGGCAGTTGTATGTCTGGCTCATCGTTCTCGCGGCGCCACAGTTCATTCGCACGCGTCGTAACGTCGAGCGGGTGGCGGCGTTTCTTGCGGCATACGCCGGTTTCTCTGCGGTCCTTTATGTGGCACAGGCGGTGACGCCGCCTCAGACCGTGCTGCGTTATTCGCAGCAGTTGATCACTGGCGGCCAGACGCGGGTTTGGGCGACTTCGTTGTCCGCGATATACGTGGGCGGGTTGGCGATATTCGCATACCAGTTGCGGACACGCCATTCTCGCGGCATGTTGTGGGTCTGCTTTTCGGCGTGCTCGCTCGCGATCGTGATGTCGCAAGGGCGCATGCTCACGGGCGTCTTTGCCGTTTCGATCGCGGCGATGCTCCTGCATCGCGCCATCGTCACGCATCGCATCGGACTGGCGGTCCGGGTGGCGGCGACCGCGGCAGTCCTCATCTTGGTTTGTACGGCCATCCTATGGTCCGCGAACCGCCTCGATCCGCTCCTGGACGCGTGGAACCACCGCCTCGGTGAGCTGGAGGTGGACGTCAAGGCACATGAAGGGAGCTGGACCTCCCGCTCTGCAATGTTTCAGTACCTGCCGCTGGTCGTCGAACGCAATGGCGGTGGTCTGCTCGCGTCATGCTTCGGCATGGGTTTCCGGGCGCTCACGCCGGCGGATCTCGCCCCCATGACTTTCTGGGGCGTGATCTCGCCGCCGATCTGGGCCGACAACGGACTCGCCGGCGTGACGTTCACATTCGGGTACTTCGGCCTCGGCCTGTTCTTCCTGTTCGTGGCAACGATGGTCTGGCGGCTCGCCGCTCAGTTCACGAGGGCGGGCGATCCATTGAGCCGCAGCATTACGCTGACCGCGATGCTTTATTTCACGTTCATCCTGCCGTACATGTTCTTTTCGGCGGCCTTCATGGGCGTTTGGGACGATGCGCTTGCGGTCGTGGTGATGCTCATCATGGCCGAGCGATCGGCCGCGCTCCGGCCGCGGCGGGCGTTCGCGGCATGACGCTGGCGAATCGCGTTGCCCTGGTGTTCGGGATCGCTTTGATCGCGGTTGCCGCCCGGTACGCGATTGCGACGAACGTCGCGAGTATTCGAAGGATCCGAGCTGCGCGCTACGCGATGGAGCGCCCGCCGCTCGACCTCTTCGCATTGTGCGGCGAGTGCCCGACACCGCCGGCGATTTCACGCAGTCATCCATCAGACCCGGTGGCATTGGCGCTCCGCGGCGATGCCGCGTGGCAGTTGAGAAAGCCCGCCGAGGCGCGCACCTCCTGGGCCGCGGCCGGCGATTACCACCGTCTCGGGAGCGCGGGGCGTTACCTGGAAGGCACCCGCGACTTCGACGGCGCGGAATTGATGTATTCAGCCGCGGCGTCAGTACCGTCGAGCGACGGAACGGCGGACCTTCTTCTGGCGGCTCTCCGCTGGAATCGAGGAAAGAGAGAAGAGGCGAGCCAGACGTATGAGCGGCTGATCGCACGCGATCCGGTAAGAGGCGGCGAGGTCCCGTACGTGAGTCTCGCCACGATTTATGCGGAGGAGAAGCGCTTTCGCGATGCCGACCGGATCGTCGCGCGTGGCCTCGCGCTATGGCCCGGGAGTGTGGCGCTGGAAACGGCGGCCGGAATGACGTATGCGTGGTCGGGCCGATCCGCTCTCGCCGTGAAGACCCTTTCGGAAGTACTGGGAAACCATCCCACGGCCGCGGACGCCTGCTTCTGGCTCGGATGGCTGTATGAGCACCAAGGCGACGACGGTGGCGCGACGCGTCAGTACTCGGCCTGCCTCACCCGCAATCCTCGCAATCAAGCGGCAAGAAACCGGCTCCGCGAACTGGGGCAGACGCTCCATTGAAGATTCTCTTTGTCTCCATTCATTTTGGTCCGCCCTTTCAACGTGACTTGATGAAGGCGCTCACCGCACGCGGCCACGAAGTGTCGTTCTACTCTGCAGGCCTGACCAATCTCTCGGGCCGCCTGGCTCTTCAATGGAAAAAGCGCGAGGGTCGGATCGAGGCGAGGCTGCTGAACTCACCCGTGGTCCCGGCGTCGTCGATGGATCCGGCGGTGCAGGACGGCGGCGCGGCCGTTGATGCCGTGACGGAACAGGTCCTCGATCGAGTCAAGCCTGACCTGGTGCACGTTCACGAGTTGTCGGGGCACGGTCTTTCGCTCTTCGACGTATTGAAGAGGCGTGCGATTCCGTATGTCGTGTCGATTCACAATTTCTGGACGCTCTGTCCGCAAATGAACCTCATCGATGCGGAGGGGTCCGTGTGCCGTGATTTCGAGGGTGGCGTCCGCTGTATGCGATGCCGCTGGTTGCCCGACGCCGGCAGCCGTACGGGTGTCGAGCGCGTCAAGAGCTCGCTCGCTGCGACGCCGCTTTTCAAGCCGTTGCGGCGCATGCGCCAGACTGCGCGCCGCTTGATGGTCCGCCGCGGTTCCGTGAGTCCGGCCGGCTGGTCGGCGCCGCGGTTCACCGCGGAGGCCTTCGCGCGCCGCCGCGCTCATGCCGTCGAGGGTCTCAATGGAGCGAGGGCCATTCACGCCATGTCCTCGCGTTCCGCGACGATCCTCGAGGCACTGGGCGTGCGCCGGGAGCGGATTCGGATCGCGCCGATTTCCCTCTTCAGTTTGGACACCCTGGAGCCGGCGAAGAGAGGAGGCGTCTCACGGCCGCTCACGTTCGGCTATCGCGGCTCCCTTTCCTACTTGAAAGGTGTCCATCTCCTCCTGTCCGCCTTCTCCAAGCTCGATCAGACGAAGGCGCGGCTGCTCATCTATGGGTCGGGCGAGCCTTCGTACGAGCTCGGTCTTCGGGCAATGGCGACTGGCCTCAAAATCGAATTCCGAGGGGAATACGACGCCGCAAGACTTCCGGAGATCAACGCCGGGATCGACGTGGGGATCGTCCCGTCGTTGTGCGATGAGACGTTCTGCCTGACGGGATTCGAGTTCCTCCGTTCCGGGTCTCCAGTCATCGCCACCGAAATGGGCGGGATGATCGATTACGTGAGGGACGGCGTCAATGGCTGGCTCGTTCCGCCCCGCGACGTTGACGCGCTCGCTTCCGTGATGCAGCGCCTCGTGGATTCTCCCGCGGACATCGACGCTCTACGCGTTTCGGTACCGAGTCCGTCGATGAACGATGTCGTCGACTCGATGCTGGATCTTTATCGAGAGGCCATTGCCAATGAGTGACGTGGGCGAGCCCGTACTCACGGTTTGTATCGTGTCGTACAACGCGTCGGAAGACGTCCGCCGTGGACTGTCATCCATCCGCGATTTCGCAGGTGTCGACACGGAAGTCATCGTCGTCGACAACAACTCGACCGATGACACTCGCCAGATGATCGCGGAGGAGTTCCCCGAGGTTCGGTTGGTTCACAATCCGGCGAACGAGGGGTATTCGCCCGCGATGAGTCTCGCCATGGCGAGGGCGCGAGGGCGATACGTCCTTGCATTCAGCCAGGACGCGGAGCTACGCCCAGGTGCCATGCCCGCGCTCGTCGGTTTCATGGAAACACACCCTGACGCCGGCGCGTGTGGTCCGCGCACGATCGACGGCGAAGGTCAGCTCGTGACCACACTTCATCATCCAAGCCTGATGCTTGGAATTTGGACACAGCTGATCCCCGTCAAGTCGTGGCTGCGGCGTCACGTGGGGGTGCGCCGCTGGCTCACGCGTCTCTTTCCGAACTCCTCGGGCATGACGTCCGACTATGGGACGAGTCACCGGGTCGCGGTGCTCGACGGCGGCTGCATTCTCTTCCGTCGCTCAGCCCTGAATGCGATCGGATCACTCGACCCGCGCCTGATGCAGGGGCCGGACGACTATGACTCGTGCTTCCGTTTGCACCGCGCCGGGTTCGAGGTCTGGTACGTGGCCGAAGCCGAGATCGTGCACCGAACGTATGTCAAAGACGAGCTGCATCAGCTCTCGGTCAGCTATCTCCGCACACAGTTGCCGCAATGGTCATATCTCTACAGCAAATACCACGGCCGGTTCTGGGTACGGATCTTCTCGTTTTCGGTGTGGCTGTTGAACACCAAGTGGCGGATCGAGGCGGCGCGGCGCTATGGCGGGCAGTCCACACACGTCGCCGCATTGAGGGAAGCGAGCATGTTCTGCCTGCACCCGGACCGCTACGCGCGCGAGTATCGTGCGCTTTGGGCCAAGAACTAAACGCATGTGTGGAATTGCAGGAACCGCGGGCTTCGCGAGTCGCGAGCAGTTGATCGCGATGAACGATGCGATCGTGCATCGCGGTCCGGACGACGGCGGCGTTCACGTCATCTCACGACGCGGCGAGCCGTGGATTGGCCTGGCAAATCGCCGCCTCGCGATCATCGACCTCTCCGCCGCCGGTCATCAGCCGATGTGCAATGAGGACGGGACGGTCTGGATTGCCTATAACGGCGAGACGTTCAATTTTCGGGAGCTCCGGCCGGCGCTGGAGGCAAAGCGACATGTCTTCCGATCCGAGAGCGACACAGAGGTTCTCATTCATCTCTATGAAGAGCGCGGAATCGACTTCCTCGACGATCTGAACGGAATGTTCGCTCTCGCGCTATGGGACGCGTCGAACGAGACCCTCGTTCTCGCGCGCGACCCGTTCGGCATCAAGCCGTTGTACTACCTCCCGATGAGCTGCGGCCGGCTGGCATTCGCCTCGGAAGTGAAGAGCTTCCTCGCGGCCGGCCTTCTCGAGCCGCGCGTCAACGACGAAGCGTTGCACCACTACCTCAACTTCCTCTGGACGCCCGCACCGATGACGATGTTCGAGGGCGTCATGAAAGTGCCGCCGGGACACGTCCTCATCTGGCGCGACGGGACGTCAACGATCAAGAAGTATTGGTCCGGAGTTCCTCCCAAAGAGCAGAGACGCCGGAGCGAAGGGGAGCTCGTCGAGGAACTCCGGGAACAGCTGCGTAACGCCGTGAGGCGCCATCTCGTCAGCGACGTCCCACTCGGCTTCTTCCTCAGCGGCGGCGTCGATTCGAGCGCCATCCTGGCGCTCGCAACGCAACTCGCCAACCGTTCGATGAAGGCTTACACGATCGCCTTTCGTGCGGAAGACGCAAAGCACGAACAGTCCGACGAAGACTGGAAGTACGCGAAGATCGTGGCCGAACGGTTCGGCGCCGACCACCATGCGATCCTCGCTTCACCGTCGATCGTCGACCTCCTGCCGAAAATCGTGTGGCATCTCGACGAGCCGATCGCCGATCCTGCGGCGATCACCTCTTACTTG
>DASYSN010000151.1:0-18658 GCA_036003305.1 Thermoanaerobaculia bacterium | reverse complement strand
CCGATGCTCTACCTCTCCGCGATTCTCTGATGGCCGCCGGCTTCACCACCCCCGCCCTCGACACCCTGATCGACGACCCCGCCTCCCTCCGCTTCCACTCGATCAACGAGATCATCGACGAGCTCGACGTGATCGCGGGGTAGCGCTTTCGCCGAAAATAAGATCGCGGAGGCAGCGGCCGTGCCGCCGTAGGCGGCCCAAGATCCCCACCCCCGCCTTCAGGCGGGGGACTGATCACCGCCACGGATCCGAGCCCGCGTAGCGGGCGACAGGCTTCACGTCCAAAGGTATTTTTCGTCGACCGTGATGTCGTGTTTGGCGAGGAGAGCACGAAACTCTTCGGCGAACGTCGCCTTGCGATGATGACTCTTCTGCTGCTCGATGTAGCGGGCGACGACCGGCACATTCGACCGGCTGACGCTGAATGCTCCGTACCCTCGCTGCCACTCGAACTTCGCGTGCTCCGGAAATGTGTCGTGAATCCACTTCGATGAACACCCTTTCACCTTGCCAATGAACTCAGCGAGCGTGATTGTGGCCCGCGTCTCGGTCAGAAGATGAACGTGATCCGATACGCCGTTGATCACGCAGGCCTTCCCGCCGAGCTGTTTCACGATGCCGGCAATGTAGGGAAACAGACGCGCTTCCAGTGCGGCGTCGATTTGCGGGGTTCGGTCCTTCGTCGAATAGACGATGTGCGTGAATAGCGAAACGTAGCTATGTGGCATGGCGTTGACGAGCCATGCGGAAGTCCCGTTGACAATGGTACCTCGGGCGCGCTTTTCTGCCGCCCGCTACGCGGGCTCGCATTGGCGGTGCTGCCGGTTCCCCCGCCTGAAGGCGGGGGCTGAGGATCTTCAGGCCCGCTACGCGGGCTCCCACCGGCCGCTTCTCCTACGACGTCGTCTCCGGCGCCGCCTCTGTAGTCCCGCCGGCCGGCGTCTTCGGAGTTGCGTCCGTCTTGCTCGCCTGCGTTTTCACGCCGAGGTACGTGCCGGAGCTGATGCCCATGAGGCCGAGGAGGGTGGAGCTGAACTCGGGCATGGCGAGGTCGTTGAAGACCGAGGCGACGAAGATGACGCCGAGGACGAGCGTCCAGACGAACATCTGCAGGCGGTGGATGCTAACGCCGTTGGCGTCGCTGATGACGTCGCTCACGAAGCCGTGCGTGACAGTCGGCGCGTCGGTGCCGGTCGTCCGATCGTTGACGATCTTTGCGCCGACGGCGGTCGCGGCGCCGATTCCGATCAGGCCGAGGACCGAGTCGGTGATGGTGTTCAGCTCATCGCAGATCAGCCAGATGAAGACGTACGCCGCGATGACGAGAAGGAACCAGAACGCCATCTGGAACAGCGAGAGGCTGTACGGGCGGATGTCGAGCGGCTGGTCGGGAGTGCCGCCGCGGATCACCTGGGTATGCGTGCAGAGGTAGACGAACCCGATCAACGTGAGGACGAGCAGGACGAGGTAGACGTGGAACGGTCCCGCCGGGATCACTTCGAGCTCGAAATCGGTGACGCTGCTCAGCGCCGAAAACGACGTCGTCGATCCGATGCTCACGCTCACGCCTTTGGTAAAGGCGGTGGGGCTGCCGAGAAGCTCGTGCCAGGCGGCGTCGTCCTTTGCGACGCGCTGGAGGCGGTAGCGAACGTGTCCCGAGACCTTGTCGCACGACTCCGGCTGGATGCCCTTCAGCGGCATGCCGTCGAGGAAGAGAACCAGCGCGCTGCAGTTCTCGTCCACCTTCGACAGCAGCGAGTCGAGGTTCTTCACGTGCAACGAGATGCGGTCGTCGAGCCCGGCTACGTTCGGACGATCGCGGAAGTACGAGTGCGCGAAGTAGACGAGGGCCGGTCCGCCGTCGTTCGGCATGTTCTTCGGCGCATTCGGCGGCTCCCATTGCGCCGCCGCCGGCAGAGCGACGAGTACCGCGAGCAGGGCAAGCAACTTCGCGCGCATGACGGACCTCACTTCCTCGATTGATGGATGGACCGCCTGCAATTCTAAACGGATGTGCAGAATCTCGTCGCCAAATCGACGAGCACGTCGCGGCAGGTGAGGACCTCGTCGATCCGCACATACTCCTCGATGCCGTGCAGCCCCGCGCCGCCGGGCCCGTAAACCACCGTCGGTGTCCCCGCGTTGCCGAAGATTGCCGCGTCCGTCCAGAACGAAAGCGCCGTGCGCGGACCGGGGAGAAGTTGCAGCAGCTCGCAATTGTCGGGCGTGATGTAGGGGCGGCGGGTGAATGTGAGCCGGCACTCAGTCCTCGGTCCTCGGTCCTCGGTCCTCGGATCGATGATGCGAGGGTTCTGGTCCGAGGACTGAGGACCGAGGACCGAGGACTGGATCATCCCGCGCACTTCATCGAGGAGGATCCCTTCGCGCTCGCCTTCGACGGTGCGGCGCTCGATGGAGAGCGTGCAACGGTCGGGGTAGGTCGAGAGCTCGCGGCCGCCGCGGATCAGCGAGGCGTGGACGGATGGGCGGCCGAGGAGCGGGTGCGGCGGCGCGGCGGCGAGACGGCGGTCGAGTTCCTCGATGCCGGTGAGCACGCGGCCCATCATCACGATCGCGTCGACCCCTTCGTCCGGCCGGCTGCCGTGCGCCGCTACGCCGTGCGTCTCGACCTCGACCCACTCGAACCCTTTGTGGCCGACGCCGATCGCGAGATCGGTCGGCTCGCAGATGATCGCGGCGTCGCACCTGATTCCGTGCCTCACCAGATGCTCCGCGCCGAGGCTCGCGTGCTCCTCGTCCGCGACCATCGCGATGACGAGTTTTCCGGCGCGGAGGAGGTTCTTCTCGGCGATGGTGCGCGCGGCGGCGAGGATCGCGGCGACGCCGCCTTTCATGTCCTGCGCGCCGCGGCCGTACAGCTTTCGGTCGCGTTCGACCGGATCGAACGGCGCGGTCATCCCTTCGACGCCGACCGTGTCGCTGTGTCCGCAGAGCATCAACGAACGTCCCGGCGCCTTCGCCTCGATGATGCCGACGACGTTCACGCGTTTCGGTGCAACTTCCTGCACTTCGACTGACGCTCCGAAGCTGCGCAGTTCATCGGCGATCCGTTGCGCGATCTCCGCTTCGCCCGCGCCGCCGGGGACGAGCGACGGGTTGACCGAGTCGATCGCGATCAGCTCTTTCAGCAGCGCGATGACGTCGCTCATGCGCGTGAGCGTATCGTATGGACGATACGTCCGAATGATGACGGTGACGCTGGGACGACTGGTCACGTATTTCCTTCGCCTCGGCGCCCTCGGCTTCGGCGGTCCGGTGGCGCTGGCGAACCTGATGCGGCGCGACCTCGTCGAGGCGCGCGGCTGGATCACACCGGACGAATACGAAGACGGCCTCGCGCTCGCGGCGGCGTGTCCGGGGCCGCTCGCCTACCAGCTCGGCATCTACTGCGGATACGTGCGCTTCGGCGTCTTCGGAGCGCTCGCCGTCGCGGTCGCGTTCGGCTTGCCGCCGTTTCTCCTCGTCACCGCCGGTGCGGCGTTCTACCGGACCTATGCCGGCGACTGGCACCTGCGGGCGCTCTTCTACGGAATCGCGCCGGTGGTCGTGGCGCTCATCGTCAAAGCGTGCTGGAACCTCGGCGCGAAGACGCTGCGCCGCGACGTCCGCGCCTGGATCTTCGCCGTGGTGGCGTGCGCGATCACCGCGATCCTGCAGCGCGAGATCGCGCCGCTCTTCATCGCCGCCGGCCTCCTCGGCATCGTCGTTTTCGGCGGTCCGATCCGATCATCTCCCGCGCTGTCGGTCGTGCCGCAGCTCTTCCTCTTCTTCTTCAAGACCGGCTTGCTCGTGTTCGGCAGCGGCCTCGTGATCGTGCCGTTCCTCAAGACGCAGGTCGTCGATCAGTACCACTGGCTCAACGACCGCACCTTCCTCGACGCCGTCGCGGTCGGGATGATCTCTCCCGGACCGGTGGTCATCACCGCGACCTTCGTCGGCTACCTTCTCGCGGGATTTCCCGGCGCTGCGGCGGCGACCGCCGGCATCTTCTCGCCGCCTGTGCTCTTCGTCATCCTGGCGACGCCGCTCCTGCTGCGGTATCGCGCCCATCCGCGTCTGCGCGGTTTCATTCGCGGCGTCAGCACGGCGGTGGTCGGCGTGCTGGTCGGAACGACATGGCTCGTCGGACGGACGGCGATCGTCGACTGGACGACCGCGATCCTCTGCGTCGTCGCCGTCCTGATCGTCGTATTCCTGAAGCGCGTTCCGGAGCCGCTCGTCATCGTCGCGGGCGGCATCGCGGGCCTCATCGTTTTTTGAACGAGAGCGCGAGGTACGTTCCGGCGCTGATGCCGAGGATCGCGAACACGTGCTCGCTGAGGTCCGGCATCTCGAGCTCACGATAGGCCCCGGCGATGACGATGAACGCGATGACCGCGGTCCACACCGCCGCCTGCAACGAGTGCAGGTCGAATCGCACGGCCGTTTCGACCGGCGCCTCGACGCCTTCGTTCGCGAGCGCCTTCACCGCCGTCGTGACGCTGACGCGTTTTCCGGACGAGAGAATCGCGCTGCCTGCCGCGGTGCCGAGGCCGATGCCGAGGAGCGTGAGAGCGGAGCCGTTGACCGTCGCGGCCTCGCCGGTGGTCGACCAGATGTAGCCGTACGCGATTCCGATCGCCAGCGCGAAACAGGCGATCTGCATCCGCGGCAGGTTGTGGAGGAGTCCCGTCCGCCAGCGGAGAAAGAGCATCGCCACGACGGCGAGCAATCCCAGCACGATCGTGATCAGCCACCGGACACGATTGATGATGCGCATCGGGACGTCGAGGACGTCGGTGCCGAGCTCGTGGACGTCCGTTCCGGCGCTCACGCTGACGTTGCGGCAGCAGCCCGGCGCGCGAGCGAAGAGCGCATGCCACGCTTCCGCGTTCTCTTTGTTGACGGCGAGCGTGAAGCGGACTTCGCCGGCGCGCGAACAGTCGGGCGTCAGACCGTCGATCGCCTTGCCATCGAGGTAGAGGACGAACGACTTGCACTGCGCCGCATCGAGGTTGTCGACGCGCAACGCCAACGTCTCGCCGAGCCGCACCTCCGGCTGCGAGATGCTCCGCACATGCGGCGCGCTCGCGGTCAGCAGCAACAGCGAAAGCGTGGCGAGCATTTTGCGAGAGTATGCACCTCGTGAGGACCCTCGCGCTCGCCGTACTTGCCCTGCTCCCCCTGCTCGCCGCATGCAGCCGTTCCGAGTCGACCGAACAGACCCAGACGACGCAAACGACGATGACCACGTCGGCGACGGACACCGTCGCGACCGTGGCGGTCGCCACGGACACCGGTTCCACCGTGACACCGGTCCCGCCGCTCCCCCGCAGCGCCGTCGTCAGCAAGGGGGGCTCCAGTTCTTCCAGCGGAGGCCCGGTTACCTCCACCGCCGTTGCGCCGAAAGCGACCGGCTCCGGCGTCGCCACGACCACGAGCCTTCAGCCTCCGCGTCCCGGAAAACCGCCGACCGCGACGTCGAGCAAAACACCAACGACCAGTACCACCGGTACCACTGGCACCACCGACACAACCGACACGAGCGCTCCGCCGACCAGCACGACGACGTAAGAGCTGATCGCTTCCGGCGAGAACACGAACCCCTCATCCGCCTTCGGCACCTTCTCCCCTCTCACGAGGGGAGAAGGGGACTCGATTGAGGCCTCTCGCGAGATCTGTCAATTCGAGAGGAGAAGGGCACTCGAACATGGGTCTCGCGAGATTCCCCAATCGAGTACCCTTCGCCCCCGCGATAGCGGGGGAGAAGGTGCCGAAGGCGGATGAGGGGGCTGGGGTTTCATGCGAAAATCGGGCGGTCGCTCCAGCTCACCATGCGCCGCTCTCTCGTCGCGCTGCTTCTTGCGCTCGCCCTCCCTTCGCTCCTGCTCGGCGATGAGGTGAATGACCGCCGCGCGGCGGCCGGCATCCGCCTCTTCCGCGCGCTGCTCGCCGCCGACCTCGATCTCGCGAAGAAGACGGTCGCGCCGAACCAGCTCCTCATCGTCTTTTTCTATGTCGACGACAAGGCCCGCGCCGCCGACCTCGCGCAGCGCTTCGCGACCGACGACAAGGTCCGCGGCATCCCGATCGTCACCGAAGTGACGAACGATCCGAACTTCGCCGCGTACGACAAGCGCGTCCCGGCCGGGATCTTCCTCGCCGACTCGCCGGCGAAGCAGCCGCTCGCGTCGATCATTCACTGGGGCATCACGCATCGCGTCATCGTCTACTCGCCCTTCGAGGGCCACGTCGAGAAAGGGGTCCTCGGCGGCCTCTCGGTCGAGGCGCAGGTTCGTCCGTACGTGAACCGCGCGACGATCGAGGCGTCGCAGATCACGCTCAAACCGTTCTTCATGGAAGTCGCGAAGGTGTACCAATGACCGAGTCGTCGCGCGGCATCGTCACGATCGTCACCGGCGTCTTCGCACTGCTCTGCATCCTGCTCGGCGGCGTCGTCGCCTTCTACTGGACCGCCGTCCTCCACCCGCGCCTGAAGACGGAAGCCGTCTCGCAGGCGGAGATCCTGGCGCGCTCGCAGGGGAACTTCATCGCGTCGGCGCTCAAGTCGGGCGACGGCGCGGCGCGCGTCCGCCACACGATGGCCGCACTCGACGAGCTGCTGCTCCTCCGCGACGCGCGCAGCGGCATCCCCTACTTCGAGAGCATCGACCTCAAGATCGACTACGACGTCGTCAACGCGCCGAAGGGGTCGCTCGACCTCCATCGCGGCGCCCTGGCCGGCGGCGGCTTCAAGACGCAGGTCGCGCTGTACGACCCGGAGACGTACGAGGTTCTCGGCATCGCGACGTTCCGCGTCAGTGACCGCTTCTTCCAGCAGCTCACGAGCGACATCCGCTCCGAGACGACCGTCATCGGCGCCGCGGTCGTGGTGCTGCTCATCGTCGTCTGGGCGGTCCTCCTCGGCGTCATGCTGAAGCTGCAGCGCCAGCGCGCCGAGCGGCAGTTCGTCCGCGAGGAGCTGAAACAGGCGAAGGAACAGGCGGAGACGGCGAACCGCGCCAAGAGCCAGTTCCTCGCGAACATGAGCCACGAGATCCGGACGCCGCTCAACGCGATCATCGGCATGACCGCGCTCGCGATGAAGCGCGAGCCGTCGTCGAAGGTCGGCGAGTACCTCGAGAAGATCCGCTCGTCGGCGCGGCTGCTCGCGGCGATCATCGAAGACATCCTCGACCTCTCGCGCATCGAGGCGGGACGGCTGGAGATCGAGCGCGTCGACTTCGATCTCGACGAGCTGCTCGCCGACATCTCCGATGTCGTTGGAGTGCGTGTCGCGCAGAAGAACGTCGAGATCATCTTCTCGACCGACAGCGGCGTTCCGCGCCGGCTGCGCGGCGATCCGGTGCGCCTGAAGCAGGTGCTGCTCAATCTCCTCAACAACGCGATGAAGTTCACGAACGACGGCGAGATCGTCGTCGACATCCGCGCGAATGAAGTGCGGCGCGAGCTCGCGGAGCTGGAGTTCTCCGTCCGCGACACCGGAATCGGCATCGCGCCGGAGGACGTGTCGACGCTGTTCGAGCCGTTCACGCAGGTCGACTCGTCCAACTCGCGCAAGTTCGGCGGCGCCGGCCTCGGCCTCGCCATCTCGCGGCGCCTCGTCGTGATGATGGGCGGCGAGATGCAAGTGCAGAGCACGCTCGGCATGGGCAGCACTTTCTCGTTCACGGCGCAGTTCGACGTGCCGCGCGGCGCCGCCGGGACGCGCCGTCTCGCCGACGCCTTCCGCGAGCTGCCGGTTCTCGTCGCCGACGACAACGCCAGCGCCCGCGCCGTGCTGACGAACATGCTTCGCTCGCTCGCGTGCAACGTCACCGCGGTGCCGAGCGGCGAGGAAGCGGTCGAGGAGGCGCTCCGCGCCGCGCGCGAAGGAAAGCCGTACCGCCTCGCCGTCTTCGACTGGAAGATGCCGGGGATGGACGGCGCCGAGGCGGCGTCGAGGCTCATGCGGACGCGCGATCTGCCGGCGCGCATGCCGGTCATCCTCGTCACCGCGTACGAGCGCGAGTACGCCACGCGCCACACGGAAGAAGCGGGGATCGACGCCGTCCTCAACAAGCCGGTGAGCCCGTCGTCGCTGCACGACGCGCTGGTGAGCGTCCTCTCGCCGGGCGAACGGCGCGCGCGTTCGGTCGCCGCCGTGCAGCGGACGCACTTCGCGCCCGGCACGAAGGTGCTGCTCGTCGAAGACAACGAGATCAATCGCGAAGTCGCACGCGAGCTGTTGACGCTCGCCGGACTCGAGGTCGTCGAAGCGGTCAACGGCTACGCCGCCCTCGACGCCATCGCCGCGCAGAAGTTCGACGCCGTGCTGATGGACGTGCAGATGCCGGAGCTCGACGGCGTCGAGACGGTCAAGGCCATCCGAACGCAGGAGCACCTCAGGTCGCTCCCGGTGATCGCGATGACGGCGCACGCGATGCTCGGGGACCGCGAGCGCTTCCTCGACTGCGGCATGAGCGACTACATCGCGAAACCGATCGACGAGGAACAACTTCTGGCGGTCCTCGGCCGTTGGATCCATGTGGAGACGGAGACGAAGCCGGAGCAGGCGCCCGCCGCGGCGCAGTCCGTTCCCGACGTGCTGCCGGGGCTCAACGTCGCCGAGGGGATTCGGCGGACGAGCGGCAACATCGATCTCTACCGGCGCCTCATCGCCGAGTTCCGCCGCGACCTCCTCGGCTCGCTGCCGAAGATCCGCAAGGCGATCGAAGGCTCCGACATGGCGCAGGCGCACGACCTCCTGCACACGCTGAAAGGCTCCGCGGCCACGATGGGCGCGAAGCAGATCGCCCAGGAAGCCGCCACGCTCGAATCGTGGATTCGCCGGGGCGTCCCAGTCGTCCTCGGCGACCTCGCCGCCGCCATCGACGAAGCGACGGAGAGCATTCAGACGCTCGAAGCGATGCTCGGTGTGGCGCCGGCGCCGTCGTCGGCGGCCTCTCGGGACGGCAGGGGCACGATTGCCGGCGCCACACCGCTCCTGCCGATCACGAAGAAAATGCGCGAGCACCTCGAGGCGAACAACCTCGCCGCGGTCGAGTGCTTCGCCGATCTCAAAGCGGCGGTGGGAAACACCCACGCCGAGCCGCTCCGCATGCTCGAAGAGTCGCTCGACCGGCTCGACTTCGAGGCGGCGCGCCGCTACCTCGACCAGATCGAGGCGAACGGATGAAGGGAAAGCTGCTCATCGTCGACGACCAGCCGGCGAACATCCGCGTGATGGCGGAGGCGCTGCGCGACGACTACGAGCTCTTCTTCGCGACGAGCGGCGAGCGCGCGCTCGAGATCATCGCCGGCGGCGGGATCGAGCTGGTGCTGCTCGACGTCGTGATGCCGGGACTCGACGGATTCGAGGTCTGCCGCCGCCTGAAAGCCGACGAGGCGACGAGCCGCATTCCGGTCATCTTCGTCACCGCGCGCGAAGAGGTCGGCGACGAGGCTCGCGGCTTCGACCTCGGCGCGGTCGACTACATCACGAAGCCGGTCCAGCCGCCGATCGTCCGCGCCCGCGTCCGGACGCACATCGAATTGAAGCGGGCGCGTGATCTCCTGGAGTCGCTCGCGTCGATCGACGCCGTGACGACGATCGCGAACCGGCGGCGGTTCGACGTCTCGATCGAGACCGAGTGGAAGCGCTGCGCGCGGAGCCATTCGCCGCTCACCCTCGCGATCGCCGACGTCGATCACTTCAAGAGCTTCAACGACACGTACGGTCATACGCGCGGCGACGAGTGCCTGCGCTCCATCGCGCTCGCGATCCGTTCGGTCGCGCCGCGTCCCAGCGATCTCGCGGCGCGGTACGGCGGCGAGGAGTTCGCCATCGTGCTGCCCGAGACCGACGCCGCGGCGGCGCGGACGCTCATGGAGGCGATGCTCGACGCCGTTCGCATGCTGCAGATCGCGCACAGCGGATCCTCCTGCGCCGATCACGTCACGATCAGCGCCGGCGCCGCGACGATGGTGCCGCACATCGATGGTCACCATTCCGTGATCGTCGAAGCCGCCGACACCGCGCTATACGAAGCGAAACAATCCGGCCGCAATCGATTTGAAGTGAGTCAATCATGAAGAAGCTCGTCGTCGCCGCTGCCCTCCTGATCGTCCTGCCGCTGTTCGGAGCCGATGCCGATCAGCAGCAGAAAGGCGAAGAAAAGGAGCTCGCGGAGCTTCTCTCGATCGTCCGCCAGGAGACCGACGTCGCCACGAAGACGCGGATGAACAGCGACTACGTGCCGGGCATCGTCACGGTGCTCGAAGGCGACGACCTCGAGGCGCTCGGCGTCGCCACCGCCGGCGAGGCGCTCGGCCTCGTGCCGGGAATGGTTCCGCAGCTCGACGATCGCGCCAGCGAGTCGGTGATCGTCCGCGGCCTCGATTTTCCCTTCAACAACGGCAACATCCTCATCCTCGTCAACTCGATCCCGCTGTCGCGCCAGGACGCCGGCATCAACTCCTCGGCGCTCTCGCTGCCGGTCGAACAGATCGAGCGCATCGAAGTGATCCGCGGCCCCGGCTCCGTGCTCTACGGCGACTACGCGTTCATGGGTCTCGTGAACATCGTGACGCGCAAAGAGGCGACGCGGTTGTTCCTGCGCGCGGCGGAGCCGCACCCGTTCTACGAGCTCGGCGCGCGTACGCAGTGGAGCGGCGGCGGAACGAAGGTCGGCATCAACGTCTCGCGATACGGCAGCAACCACACGCCCGCGCCGGCGAACGAAGGCGCCGCGACCGACGACCGGTGGTTCGGCACGGCGTCGATCGAGCACGGCGGCTTCGCGTTGACCGCGCAGACGCAGCGGCGCGCTTTCAGTCCCAGCCCGGGGCCGCCGTTCTCGGAGACGAGCAACGCGATCGACGGCAAGTACACCGCCGCGATCACGCCGAAGCTCCATTCCGAGTCGCACATCCTCTATCTGAAGAACGACCTCGACGACACGGGGTCGCAGTTCCGCGGCAACCTGTGGCGGCTCTCGACGAGCGCGACTTGGGAGGTGGCTCACCAGTCGATCCTCGCCGGCGCCGACTACACGACTTCGCACATCGACCGCGGCTCGCACCGCGTTCCGCCGCCGCCGGGACAACCACCCAGCCCTCCGGTGCTCCTCGCCGAGGACAAGACGCGCGAGATCGTCGGAGTGACGCTGCAGGACCAGATCGAGATCCTGCACAAGCTCACGGTCGTCGCCGGAGCGCGCTACGACTCGTACAGCGACTTCCAGTCGCGCACTACGCCGCGCGCCGCGGTCATCTTCCGCGCGAACGACCGGAACATCTTCAAAGCGCAGTACGCCGAGGGATTCCGGCCGCCGACCTTCTTCGAGCTCTACACCGTGCCGCCGTCGCCGGGACCGACGCCGCGCTACGCGTTCGAAGTCAACGCGACGACCGAGCTGAATTACGTCTATCGCGACGCCGGCCGCGTCGGACGGTTCACCGTTTTCCGCTCCGTGATCCGCGACATGATCCAGCCGGGCGGCATCCTCATTTCGAAGGACGCGAAGGCGATCGGCGAGGAGGCGGAGTGGTCGCAGCAGCTCGCCACATCGGTGAAGGTCGACGCCAATCTCTCGCACGTCGACACGGTTGATCCGCGAGTGAACCTCACGCGCGACGTCAACGATGTGATCTCGCCGCACTGGCTCGGCAACCTCTCGCTGTTCTATCGTCCGGCGCACTCGTTGGTGATCGGCGCGCGCTATCACCTCGTCGGCGATCGGCCGGCGGGCTCCGGCTTTCACGCAATCGACCTGACGGTGTCACGCGAGGACCTGTTCGTCCGCGGCCTGCAGGTTCGCGCCGGCGTGAAGAACGCGGCGGACGACAAGGTCACGTACTTCGCGCGTCGTCCGACCGGCGACGTCATCGAATTCGACTACCCCGGCCGCTCCGCGTGGGTGCAGCTTTCTTGGAAACGATGACGTCTAGTCCTCAGTCCTCGGTCCTCGGTCCTCAGAAGGGGCCGCTTGACCTCATGGGGCCGAGGACCGAGGACCGAGGACCGAGGACTGCATCATGAGCGCCGACGCCGGAAAGATCGTCGTTGCGGACGACGCCGCCGTGAACCGGATGCTGCTCACCGGCATCCTGGAGCAGGCGGGTTACGACGTCCGTACGGCGGTCGACGGCCGCGACGCGCTCCGGCTGATCGAAGGCGATCCGCCCGACCTCGTGCTCCTCGACGTGCAGATGCCGGAGATGACCGGCTACGAAGTCTGCAGCGTCATGCGCAGCAAGCCGCGCCTCGCGCCGATTCCGGTCGTCTTCATCTCGGCGCTCGACTCAGTGGACGAGAAGGTGAAGGCGTTCGAGGCGGGCGGCAACGACTACGTGACGAAGCCGTTCGAGCCGGCCGAGGTGCTGGCGCGCGTCAGCGGGCAGGTGAAGATCTTCCGTCTCAACCGCGAGCTGCGGCTGCGGAACCTCGAGCTGCAGCGGAAGAACGAACAGCTCGCGCTGGCGAATCAACGCACCGAACGCGTGTTCGTCGCGCTCTCCGAGGCGCTGACGAACACCGTGCTCGACGACACGTACCGCCTCGACGAGAAGATCGGCGAGGGCGGCTTCGGCGCCGTGTTCCGCGCGGTCCACCTTCGGACGCAGCGGCCGGTCGCGGTCAAGGTGCTGCGCCCGGCGATGATGCACAACACAACGGAGCAGCTCGGGCGGTTGCGCCGCGAAGGGATCGCGGCGTGCCGCATCACCCATCCGAACGCCGTCGAGGTGCTCGACTTCGGCGTCTCGACGACCGGCGTGCCGTACCTCGTCATGGAGCTGCTGCGCGGACGAACGCTCGCGACGCTCCTTCGCGACGGGCGCAAGCTGCCGCTCCCTCGGACCGTCGAGATCATCGCGCCGGTCTGCGACGCGCTCGCCGCCGCGCACCTCGCCGGGATCATCCACCGCGACGTGAAGCCGGACAACGTCTTCCTCCACCACGCCGCCGATCGCGAGATCGTCAAGGTCGTCGACTTCGGAATCGCCAAGCTGCTGGATGAAACGCCCGAGACGCACGAGTCGCTCGACGTCACCCACGCCTCCACCTTCGTCGGCACCCCCTGCTACACCGCCCCCGAACGCCTCCTCGGCCGCCCCTACGACGAACGCTCCGACATCTACAGCGTCGGCCTCCTGCTCTATCTCTCCCTGCGCGGCGAGCTCCCCTTCGGCACCGACACCCCCACCTTCCCCGAAATGGTGCGCCTGCATTTGACGACCAAGCCGAAGCGCCTAACCGACGAAGCCCCCACCGCCATCGCCGCCCTAGTCAACCAAATGCTCGACTTCGACCCCGCCGGGCGGCCGCCACTGCGCGACGTCGCGAACGCGCTCCGCGGCGCTATGGCGACGACTTAATTCGACGACGTCCGCCGCCCACGCCGCCGTAGGCGGCGGAAGATCCTAGCCCCCGCCTTCAGGCGGGAGACAACACGACACACACACCGATGCAAGCCCGCGTAGCGGGCGGCAGAAATGTGTCCAGGGCATGATTCTGTCGCCCGCTACGCGGGCTCACATCTTTAGGGTCCGTCGCGGCTACCCCCGCCTGAAGGCGGGGGCTAGGGATGTTTCGCCGCCTTCGGCGGCTTGGGCCCTCGCCGCAGCGGGTGCGCCTCCGTGTTGAAAACGACGGAGTCGAACTTGAGGACGGAATCGGGGGCGAAGAGGAGGTAGAGGTACTTCAGCGTCTCGGCGAGGAAGTAGCTCGGCATCAGGTCGCCCTTCTCTTTCGTGATGACGCTTTTCAGCGTCGTGTAGCCATCGTCGGTGCGGCAGTACTTCATGAGCGAGTCGAGGAAGACGCGCCCCATTTCGCGATAGCGCGGGTCGTGCGTGTAGTGGCGGAGGTAGTACGCCGACTCGATGATCTCGGGCCGCAGCGGATAGCCGGGGTAGGTCACTTCCATCGTCCGGTAGTTGAGAACCTCCGGCTCGATGTCGTGCAGCTTCCACATCTTGAAACAGGAGTCCTCGAGTTTCTCCGCACGGCGCAGGTCGCCGCCGAGGGCGAGGACGGCGGGGAAGAAGGCGTGGAGCGCGCCGAACTCCGGCGCCGTGATCTTGCCGCCGTCCATGTCGGCCTGCCCGTACCAGAAGCCGGAGGGGGCTGTGTCGGCGAGATCTTTGTTGATGCCGTCGATGCTCGTCTTCCACATCGCGCGGCATTCGCGGTCGTGGAAGAGGACGCCGCACTTCAGCAGGTACTCGTAATACGAGTCGATCCCGCCGCCGACGTGGCTCGCCTTGCTCGTCCACTCGCCGGTCTCGACATCGATTTCCTCGCCGACGAGGCCCGTCTTCGCGCGGCGCTTGTAGAGCTGCACGAGCGCGTTCTTCGCCTTCTCGAAGTAGACCGGCTTGTGCGTGAGGCGCGAGAGCGTTCCGAACTCCAGGACGAGCGTTCCGATCTCCGCGGGGTTCGACTTCGCGCCGCTCGTCTTTCCCGTCTTCAGGTTGACGAACATGTACGGCATGCCGGTCGGCGAATTGAAGACAGGGAGGAGCCGCGCTCCGAGATCGTCGGCCAGCTCGAGCAGCCGCTTGTCGCCCGTGAGCTCGTATCCGGAGAGCAGACCGCCGAGGAGACGGATCGTGATCTCGAAATTCTTGACCGTGATGTCCTTGTCGAACGAGAGCTTCTCGTCGATCAGCTTCCGCGCCTTCGCCGCCTCGTCGTCGAAGCCCATGAGGATGAGCGTGTCGAGCGAATCGACAGGCGTCATCAGCAGCGACTCGCCGTACCAGTCGCGATACGTCTTCGAGAGCGGCCGCAGCTCGTCGTGACCCCAGGCGTACTTTTCGTAGGCGTGCCACGAGAAGAGCATCTCGGAGCGGACGCGGTCGGCCAGGTCGTCTCCGAACGCAATCGTCGGAATCAGAAGCAGAGCGATGAGCAGTCCGCGGCGAACCATCGCGCGCATTATCTGCGCAGACCACCGAACAGAATTGCCGCGGCCGTGAACGGCGCGGCAATCGCGGCGACGATCACGAGCGCATCGCTGAGACGCCGTACGCGCCGGGCGCTGTAACGCGCGGCGGAGACACACGTCAGCACGCCGTCCGCCGCGGCAGCGCCACACGCGGCGATCGCCAGAGGCCGGCGCCACTTGTGGCTCAGCGAGAGGAGGACTCCCGTCATGACGATGTCGAACGTCACCCAGCCGTATTGCTCGCGGCGCGAGCGGAACCAGCGCTTCGTCTTCGCTGTCGCGAGAATGCCGGTCCACGGGATGAGCAGGGCGCCGAGAAGAAAGAGCACCGGCGACGGAGCGCGGAAGACGGCGCGAAAGGCGAAACGGAAAATGTGGCCGCCGGCGAACGCATCGAGCGCGTCGTAGATCGCGATGACCGGACTCCGGTCCGCGGGCCACGCGAGAAGAATCGTCGTCCAGCCGTCGGGACGCAGCTTCGCCTTGAAGGTGCGGAGTCCCTCGAAGTTGTAGAAGCCGCGCATGAGCTTTCGTGCCCTGCGCAGCCACGGCTCGTCGCCGGAGAGCGGCGCGAGTCCGAGGGTGACGAATTCACAGCCGGCGGCAGCAACGTCGCGCATCGCCGTGTCGATCATCAGCTCGGTTGTTCCGTTCGGCGCGCGCGGATCGCGCAGGATGTCCTCAAAGAACCAGCCGCCGCGGTCGTACACCGGAACCGCGACCAGCAGTCCGGTCGCCTTCCCATTCGCGCGCGCCACGTAATACCGCCGCTCTTCGGCGAAGACGAACGGCTCCAGCGCCACCAGGAACGACATCGGCGGCATCACGCGCGTCGTCAGCCAGCGGGTGATGAGCCGTTCGAGCTCGGGTCGCAGTTCGCTCGCCGCGACGGATGACGGCACGTGCGTCACCGTTACACCTTTCGCACGCGCGCGCCGCAACTGCTCTTTCAGCCCGCGATGGCCGCGGTGCCGCTCGCTCCACTCGCGCGGATCCCACCACGGCTGTTCGCCGATCGGGAGCGCGGGCAGCGGAACGTGAGCGAGAAAACGCGGCTCGACGGCAAAGTACGCGATCCGCTTCCCGCGCCTCCGCGCCTCGTCCGCAAAGCGCCGCGCGACGATTGCGCTGCGTTCGATCTCCGCGATCGGCGCGCCCGCCACGACCCACGCGCCGCCGGTGTCGAGGTACGCCACCGCGGCATCGCCGTCCGGATCGAACCAGTAGCGGAAATCGGTCTCGACCACCTGGAACGACGTCGCGTTCCAGCCGTACTTTTTCAGGAGCGAGAGAAGCATCACGGGAAAACGGAGGACGCAACCAGCGTGCTAACGCGTGTGGCGCGGGCTTTCCAGCCCGCGCTCCGGGCGGGCGGGGGCACAGGCTAGAAAGCCTGCGCCACACGAGGAATCTTCACCGCGCGCGCATCGAGGCGCGCAGCTCTTCCAGCCGCGCCACCTCTTGCGGCGGGATCAGCTCGTTGGAGCCGAGGGCGCGGCGGATGAAGTCGATGCGGGCGACGTGCTCCAGCGTCTCCATCAGATACCCCGCCTGCTCGATGTCGCGCGCGAAGCAGATCGCTCCGTGAAAACGGAGCAGCACCGCATCATGGTGCTCGACCAGCGGCTCAACGCTCCGCGCGAGCTCCACGGCGGTCGGCATCGCGTACGACGCCACCGGGACGCGGCCGAGCGTCAGGATCGCTTCCGAAAGGATCGGCTGGTCGAGCGCCATGCCGGCGACCGCGTACGCCGTCGCATACGGCGGATGGGCGTGGACGATCGCCTGCACGTCGGGACGCCGCGCGTAGATCATCTGGTGCAGCGCGATCTCCGACGACGGCTTGCCGGAGCGCGGCGAGCCGTCGCGGAAGAGGCGGACAATCTTCTCCGCCTCGAGCTGTCCCTTGCACGATCCGCTCGGCGTGATCAGCGTCCCGCCGTCCGCCAACCGCGCCGAGAGGTTGCCGTCCGTCGACGTGAGGATCCCCTTCTCGTCGAGCCGTTTTGCGACCCGCACGATCGCCTGTTTCAGTTGGAACTCGGTGACCAGCGCCATGTGCAGGCGTCATTCTGACGTAGGTTCCTCCAATCCAAACTTCGAGATGATCTTGTCGCGCACCCGCTGCCGCTCCTCGGGCGACATTTCGCGCCACCGGTTGCGCATGCGGCGATGGCCGTACGCGTGGCGTCCGCCGCGCATCCCGAAGCCGCCGAACAGGATCCGGCAGAGCGCGAGCAGCGCGATCGCCTGCCAGAACGTGATCAGGTGCCAGCCGAACAGCGGCGGCGTGAGCCAGTTCCACAGCAGCCGCACCACGGCACCGCCGACCGCGATGAAGACGATGATCCCTACGATCGCCGCCGGAATGATGAAGATCAGTCTTTTTCTCATGTCAGCTCCTCGTGAATTTCCTTCAGCCGCTCGCGCAGACGCAGCACCGCGTACCGCTTGCGCGACAGCAATGTGTTGCTGCCGACGCCGGTCTCCTCGGCGATCGACTTGAAACTTCGTCCTTCCAACTCGTGCGCGACGAACACCGCGCGCTGCTCCGCCGACAGCTCCGCGATCGCCGCCTCCAGCTCGTCGACGAGCGCGCGCTGCGCGAACAGCGCATCGGGCTCCGTGTCGTCGGAGGCCAGCAGCTCGTCGAGCTCGAGGTCTTCCTCTTCGTCCCTGCTCTTGCGAAACAGGTCCGTGATCCGGTTGCGCGCGACGGTGAACAGCCATCCCGTCACGTGATCGATCGGCATCAGCAGCCGGTTCGCCTCGATGAGACGGGAAAAGACGTCCTGCAACACGTCGTCGACGTCGGCGGCATCAGGAACCCGTCGCCGGATGAAGTCGCGCAGCCGCGGCTGTTCCCGCGTCACGACCTCCGAAATCTGCAGGTCCTGTTCGATTACCATCCACCTCAGTAGACGAATGAGCCGCGCGAATATTGTGATCGCCGATCTGAGGCTCGCGGCAAAGAAACGCCTCCCGCGCGCCGTATTCGACTACATCGACGGCGGCGCCGACGCCGAATGGACGCTCCGCGAGAACTCGCGCGTGTTCGACGACGTCCGTTTCCGGCCACGTTCGGCGGTGGCGACGCCTGTCTGCGACCTCCGGACGACAGTCCTCGGCCAGGAGATCGACCTTCCGTTCCTCCTCGCGCCGGTCGGCAGCTCGCGGATGTTCTGGCCGCGCGGCGAGGAAGCCGCGGCGCGCGCTGCGGGAGAGGCGGGAACGATCTACACGCTCTCGACGCTCTCCGGATGCGCCGTCCGCGACGTGAAAGCGGCGACAAGCGGCCCGCTCTGGTATCAGCTCTACATCATCGGCGGCCGCGACGTGGCGATCGCCGGCATCGAGCGCGCGAAGAACTGCGGCGCGGCCGCGCTCGTCGTCACGATCGACACGCCGGTCGCCGGAATGCGCGAGCGCGACGTCCGCAACGGCGTGAAGGAGCTCGTCTCCGGCGCATCGTTCACCATGTTGCCGTATGTTTTTCAGTTCCTGGCGAGGCCACGATGGCTCGGCGGTTATCTCCGCGACGGCGGCTTGATGAAGTTTCCGAACATCGTGCTCAAGGACGGCCCGATGCCGTACGCCGACGTCGGCGCCGCGCTCGAGCAGGCGATGGTGTCGTGGAGCGACTTCGCATGGATCCGCGACGCCTGGAAAGGCCCGATCGTCGCGAAGGGCGTTCATACTGCTGA
>DASYSN010000150.1:0-7001 GCA_036003305.1 Thermoanaerobaculia bacterium | reverse complement strand
AACCAGAACGCCTGGGGCCGCACGCTCGCCTCGATCTACTCGGTCCGCCCCACGCCGTTCGCCGGCGTCTCCGCCCCGGTGACGTGGGACGAGATCGAGCGCGGCATCCGGATTGAAGACTTCCGCATCGACAACATCGTCACGCGCGTCAAGAAGCTCGGCGACCTGTGGAAACCGGTCTTGGGAAAGAAACGGTTCGATCTCGCGAACGTATTCAAACAGAGCGGAGAGCGGAGAGCGGAGACCGGAGAGAAGAAGCCGCGAGGCCGCACATGAGTTTCTCCCCTCTCCGCTCTGCCCTCTCCGCTCTCAGGTAAGAAATGACCCTCCCCATCCAGCCACCCTATCCGCCGATGGAGGCGAAGCGCGCCTCGGCGATCCCGCGCGGCGATACGTGGCAGTTCGAGCCGAAGTGGGACGGCTTCCGCGCCATCGTCTTTCGCGATCACGACGACGTGCAGATCCAGTCGAAGGCGGGGCAGCCGCTGGCGCGCTATTTCCCGGAGCTGGTCGAGGCGTTCCGCTCGCTCAAGCCGAAGGAGTTCGTGCTCGACGGCGAGATCGTCATCCCGGTCGACGGGAAGCTCTCGTTCGACGATCTGCTGCTGCGCATCCACCCCGCCGAGTCGCGCGTGCGCAAGCTCGCGGCGGCGACGCCGGCGCACTATTACGCGTTCGACATCCTCGCCCTGAAGTCGAAGGACCTCACGAAGCAGCCGATCGAAAAGCGGCGCGAGCAGCTCGAGCAGTTCTTCACGTCGATCGACCACAAGCAGATCACGCTCTCGCCGGCGACGACGGAGCGCTCGGTCGTGAACGACTGGTTCAAGAAGATGGGAAAGCTCGGCCTCGACGGCGTGATGGCGAAGAAGCTCGGCGAGCCGTATCACTCCGGCGACCGCGAAGGGATGGTCAAGGTCAAGCACCTCAAGACCGCCGACTGCGTCGTCGGCGGGTTCCGTTACGGCGAGGGGACGAAGCTCATCGGCGCTCTCTTCCTCGGCCTGTACGACGACGAGGGCCGCCTCGTGTACATCGGCCACACGTCGTCCATCAAGAAGACCGATCGGCCGGACCTCACGAAGCAGCTCGAGGCGATGGCCTCCGACAATCCGTTCGAGGTGCGCTCCCCCGGCGGCCCGAGCCGCTGGGCGCAGTCGAAGACGAGCACGGAGTGGACGCCGATCCGTCCGGAGCTGGTGGTCGAAGTGGAGTACGACTATTTCTCGCAAGGGCGCTTCCGGCACGGCTCGAAGTTCCTGCGCTGGCGGCCGGACAAGAAGCCGAAGCAGTGCACGATGGACCAGGTGAAATGACACAACGACGTCAGCCGCGGAGCGGCGGTATCTCGTTAGCCCAGCGCGTAAGCGCTGGGAACGAGAGGCTCCCCGTATCAAAGCCGCGGAGCGGCGACATAAACAACGGCAAAACGGGGAAAGCGATGTCGCCGCTCCGCGGCTCAGATGTATACCGCGCCTCTAATCCCCAGCGCTTACACGCTGGGCTAACGGGATTCCGCCGCTCCGCGGCTTCATTCATCTTTCTCTTCGCGGCCTTCGCAGCAAACGCGCAGACAGTTCGGATCACGGAGAAGCCGGAGGGGCTGGTTCATGGGACGTTGAACGTGCCGGTCGTCGCGACCGATCCGGTGGTGCGGCTCGCGCTGTTCATCAACAACGTCAAGTTCACCGAGGCGCCGGGGAAAGCGATGACGGCGCAGGTGAGGGTGGGCGACTACATCCGGCGACTTCGGCTCAAGGCTGCCGGCTATGACGCGCAGGGGCACGAGATCGCCTCGGACGAGATGGTTGTCAACGACCCGCGGCCGCCGTTCCGCGTTCATCTCTCCGCGCCGCCGGCGCTGCCGAAAAG
Organism: Thermoanaerobaculia bacterium; assembly: GCA_036003305.1. Taxonomy (GTDB): domain Bacteria; phylum Acidobacteriota; class Thermoanaerobaculia; order Gp7-AA8; family Gp7-AA8; genus DASXHZ01. Next base: position 5,129 of record DASYSN010000150.1, on the reverse strand, counting down.
CGGCATCGTGACGATGTCGGCGAATGTGATCAAGCCGGTCGAGACGACGGTCGGCGCGGTGGAGTTCTTCGTCGGCGAAGAGAAGATCGCGACACTCGCACGGCCGCCGTACGAAACGAGCTTCGACGCGTCGAAGTATCCGAGCGCGATCTATGCGCGCGTCGTGGCGCGGGCGGTCGACGGCACGGAGGCGAATGACGTCGTCTTTTTCGGCGACAGGCCGAGCGAGCAGGTGCAGGTGGATCTCGAGCAGATCCCGCTCTCGGTCGCGTCGGGGACGGCGCCGCTGCGGCTGGAAGACCTTGCGCTCACCGACAACGGAGAGCCGCGCAAGATCGAGGCGCTCGTGCCGGCTTCCGATCAGCCGCTCTACGTGATCCTCCTCATCGACTATTCGGAGTCGATGCTCGAAGAGCTGCCGGTGGTGAAGGCGGCGGCGAAGTCGTTCGCGCGGACGCTGCTGCGGCCGCAGGACCGGATTGCGATCGTCGGGTTCAATCAGCGGGCGTTCTGGCTGACGAACTGGACCAACGACTGGAACGACGCCGCCAACGCCGTCGACCGCGTGAAGCCGGCGGGGGAGACGCACCTCTACGACACCGCGATCGAGATGCTGTTCGAGCTGCAGAAGACGCCCGGCCGCCACGCGCTGGTGGTCCTGACCGACGGCGTCGACCAGGGATCGGAGTTCAAGCTCGAGCATCTGATCCACTACGCCCGCTACGCCGGCGTGCCGGTCTACCCGATCATCAAGAACCACGTCCTCGCCCGGCTGATGCGGTTCGGCGTCGGCTATCTCGAGGCGCGGAAGCTGGCGAACATCGCGAAAGACACCGGCGCGACCTACTTCATCATCAAGAAGGAGGCCGAGCTCCCCGCCGTCTACCAGCGCCTCGCGAACGAGCTGCGGCAGCAGTACCAGCTCGTCTTCTACGCCCCCGCCGAGAGCGGCGACAACTGGCACACGCTCATCGTGACCTCCCGCGCCGGGCAGCAGCTTCGGGCGCCGAAGGGCTATTTCCCCTAACACGATCATTGTCACGGCACGCCTCATGAACCATGACCCGCCGTGGCTACGGCGCGCCATCGCGTCTTCGGCGGGCTGAACGAGCGGCAGGAACTCATCTTCCACTGGATTGGAGTGGTCGTTGTCCTGCTCTACGTGACAGCGTGGATTGGCGCACTGCACAACGTCTACGACATCCATCGCCAGGCGATCGCCGAGGCGAAAGTCACGCACGTTCCGCCGCCGCCCGCTCCCGCCGCGCCGACGCAACAGATCACTGCGGCGCTGACGGGGAACGCGCCGTCGACGGCCTACATCACGGACGCCATGCTCGGCTTCCTCAACCCGCTCCGCGGCGCGAGCGGAAAGGTGCTCTTCACGACGCGCATTCCCGGCGCGCCGATCACCGACACGCACGGCAACCTGACGGCGGTGCTCAACAACGGCCAGGCGACCGACATCTCGCCTGAATTCGTGGCGCCGTCGCAGCCGGGCGTCTACGACCTCGCCGTGAAGCTCGGGCAGGCGACGAAGCAGATCAACGACTTCTCGGTCATCTCGCTCGTCCCCTTTTCCGAGAAGCAGAGCGGCCACATCGGCCTCTACTACCTCGGAACGTGGCCCTTTGAAAAAGGCGGAAAGATGAAGTCGGCCGCCTATGCGAACCCGGCGGGATTCATCAAAGTGACGCCGGAGAACGCCGACACCCCCGTCTCGGCGCACTTCAAACTGCGCGACTTCCTCACGAAGGACCAATACAACGTCTGGCCGAAGTACATCCTCCTGAACCCGAAGCTGCTCGACAAACTGGAGCTGACGATCGCCGAGCTGGAGCGTACCGGCCATCCCGTCCGGAACATGCACATCATGAGCGGCTTCCGGAGTCCCGAATACAACTACACCGGCGGCAACACGCAGGGACGCGCGAATCTCAGCCGCCACATGTACGGCGACGCCTCGGACGTCTTCATCGACAACGACGGCAACGGCGCCGAGGACGATCTCAATCACGACGGCCGCCTCGACATCCGCGATGCCATGGTGGTCCAGCAGGCGGTCGACCGCGTGGAGCACGACCACCCGGAGCTGGTCGGCGGAGTTGGCGTTTATCCCGCATGTTGCGGCCATGGGCCGTTCACGCACATCGACGTGCGCGGATATCGCGCGCGCTGGCGTGGAACAACCGGAGGTTAGGACAGTGGCAACAGAAGTGACATGTCCCGATTGCGGGACACAGCGCAAAGACCCCTCGCAGCCGTGCACCACGTGCGGCGCGGCTCCGATCCGTGAAGGCGACAAGCGCGCGCGTGAAGAAGAAGTGCGCAACGACGACCTCGAGCCGTATGTGACGCTCCGCTACATCGCGCGGCTCTTCAAGATCCTCGCGGTGCTGATGGCGGTGATGCTGATCGGCGAGGTAGTCACCGGGCTGGTGACCGAAGGGCAGGCAGCCCTGCTCACGCTCCTCGGCGAAGCGACGCGCCTGCTCGTGCTCTCGGGGCTGATGTGGGCCGGCGGCGACATCACGATGCTGCTGATCGACGCGGGCCACGACCTCCGCGTCGTCCGCATCCTCCTCGGCCGCATCCACAACGATCTCGGCCACGGCGGCATCGATCGGAACGACCGCGCCGCGTAGAACTTTCCGCGCGGCGGGCCGTATCGACGTGACATGGCTCGCCACCGCATCGCACTCGCGTTCGCCGTCCTCTCGCTCCTGGCGCTCAGCGCGTCAGCACACGTCTGGTACTCGATGCTGTGGGACGGCGACTCTCTCAGCAACACGACAAAGACGAAGGTCCTGAAACACACCTTCGGCTCGCCAGCGGCTGGCGCCCGTCTGAACATCAACGTAAAGCTCTCGACCGGTACCGCCTTCGTGCGCGTCACCGATCCGACCGGCACGAAGCGTTATGAGAAGGAGTTCAGCGCGGGACGCGCGAACATCGAGGAGACGTTCAAAGCTCCGACCGGCGAATGGCAGGTGGTGGTTGCCTTTCGCAACGCGACCGGCGACTACTCGGTAAAGCTGACCGGTATCTAGAGCGGCTACGCGATCGCGCGGCGCATGACTTCGCGCAGCTCGGCGAAAACGTTCTCCGGCGGCAGGCCCATTTCGCGGTGCCCCGACGCGCGCTTGATCAGGTTCTCGGCGGTCTTCTCGTCGAGGACGCGCGAGTCGACGGTGCGGTTGTTGAGCTCCGAGAACGCGAAGATCGACGCGAGCGCCACACGGCGGTTGCCGCCGCGGAACGGATGTGCCTGCAGCAGCGCGAAGACGAAGGCGGCCACTTTGTCGGCGAACTGCGGGTACGCCTCGCGTCCGAGCGTCGTGAGCTGCGGACGCTGGACGGCGTTGAGCAGACCGAACTGCGACTCGACGACTCCGGGATGCGCCTGCGTCCCGCCGAATTCGGACGCGACCGCCTTGTGCAGGTCGACGACGTCCTGCACGGTCAGGTAACGAACGCCGCCGTCAGTCGGTGAGGCGACGGAAGGCGTTGTTGTACTTCTTAGCAGCGCGCTTGAAGGCTGCGGCGACGATGGCGTTGCCGAAGCCGGCGTCGCCGGTTTGGGCGCCGCCGTTTGCCGGGGCGCGGGAGGCGCCGCCTTTGGCGCTGCTGGCTTTGGCGCTACTGCCTTTGCCGGCTGCGGTTTGGGCTGCGGCTTTGGCTGCGCTTTTTTCGATGACTTTGCCGCCGGTTTTGGCTTCGCGGCCGGTTTCGCGGCCTTTGCTTTCGACGGCTTTGGCTTTGCCGCCGGTTTGGCTGGCTTTCTTGCCTGAGGTTTTGCTGGCTTTGCTGGCTTTCCCTTTTTCTTTGTCGCCATGCTTCATCTGCATCCTCGACGCGGCATCGTAAGGCCCTTAAGTCCTTGAGTCAATGCATTTTACGCGCCGCAGCGGACCGAAGCGTCAGTTAATGGAAAGCGCTTGAGTGATCTAAGTCGCTGATTCGGTGAGAGTTACCGGCCAAGAAAAGTGCAACGATTCATGTGCATCATTCTGCGGCTGTTTCGGTCCCGCCGGTTTCCTCGATCAGTGGTTTCGCGTCGATCGCCAGGAACTCTTTCGCCTTTTCCGTCAGGGTGTAGCCGTCCGAGCCGTTCGTCAGAAAGCCCTTGGACACAAGCGATTGCGCCGGCGGCTCGCCACCGCCCGCCGGATGTTTGATCGCCTTGACCGCGTCCGTCGCGAGAGTCTGCGCCGCGAGACGCCGGAACTCCTGGAGGACGCGCATCTCCTGAATCGTCAACGGGAAAGGAAGCACGATCGCCATGACTTCATTGTAGCTGACAGCGCGGGCACCAGAACGTCACGCGCGCATCGGATCCCTGGCGCCGCATCTCGATGATCGCGCCGCAGCGGCGGCACGGTTGTCCTCGCCGTCCGTACACCGCGAAACGGCTGCGACTGGTCGCCGCGACGCTCTGCCGCAGCAGCTTCCGCGCGGTGACGACGATCTCGCGCAACTTGTCATCCGCGACCGATCCCACTTTCGCGAACGGATAGACGCGGCACGTCCACAGCGTCTCCGATTTCCAAATGTTCCCGATCCCCGAGACCGCTCGCTGGTTGAGCAACGCCTCGGCGATCTCTTCATCGGCCAGGACGCGCAGTCGCTCGACGCATTCGTCGACGTCGATCTCGGCCGCGAGCAGGTCGGGCCCGACCGGCACCGGCGCATCCACGTTGCAGAACTCGGCGACCGGAATGTTGAACCCAACCGCCTCCCACTCGTCCGTCGCGATGACGACGCGCATGTCGACGCGCGGCCGCTGCCAGCGCTCCCCCGCGCGGTAGATGTGCCACGAACCGTTCATGCGAAGGTGCGTCCGCAGCGCGAGGCCGCCGGACAACTCGATGAGCAGGTGCTTGCCGACCGCGCGCACCTGTTCGACTGTCCGTCCCGCGATCGGTGTCTGGTCGTCGACCCGCGCGAGCTTCGGCAGCGCCGTCTCGAATCGCACGACCTTCTTCCCGGCGAGCGTGGTCTGCAGCGTCCGCGCGATGCGATGGAGGGTATCGCCCTCAGGCATGCGCGAGTGTCCGCAACTGGTATCCCAAGGCGCTCGGCGCGAATCCCGCCTCGGCGAGCATCGGTGCCAGTGCGCTCTTCGCGGC
>DASYSN010000149.1:0-5307 GCA_036003305.1 Thermoanaerobaculia bacterium | reverse complement strand
GACGGGCTTGCCCTCGTACAGCACGGTCGTGTTCCCGTTGAAGAGCGGGCCGTAGAGGATGTACGAGTGGCCGACGACCCAGCCGAGGTCGGAGGCGGACCAGAACGTCTCGCCGGGCTCGACGCCGTAGACGTACTTCATGCTCCACTTGAGCGCGACGAGGTGGCCGCCGTTGTCGCGCATGACACCTTTCGGATGGCCGGTCGTGCCCGACGTGTAGAGGATGTACAGCGGATCGGTCGCTTCGACCGGAACGCAGTCAGCCGGCGAGGAGGTGAGGTCGATTTCGTCCCAGTCGATGTCGCGCGGTCGGGTCAGCTCGCAGCGCGCCTGCGGCCGCTGCAGGATGACGACGCGTTCCGCTTTGTGCGGCGACATCGCAATCGCATCGTCGAGTATCGGCTTGTACGCGATCGTCCGTCCCGGCTCGAGGCCGCACGACGCGGAGAAGATGACCTTCGGCTTCGCGTCTGCGATCCGCTTCGCCAGCTCGTTCGCCGCGAAGCCGCCGAAGACGACGGAGTGCACCGCGCCGATGCGCGCGCACGCGAGCATGGCGAAGACGGTCTCCGGGACCATCGGCGTGTAGATGATGACGCGGTCGCCCTTCGTGACGCCGAGCGACTCGAGAGCGCCGGCGAAGCGCGCGACGCGGTCGCGCAGCTCGCGGTAGGTGAATGTCGCCGTCGTGCCGGCGAGCGGGCTGTCATAGATCAGCGCGAGCTGATCGGCGCGGCCCTCGTTCACATGGCGGTCGACCGCGTTGTAGCAGGTGTTCGTGACGCCGCCCGGAAACCAGCGGCCGTAAACGCCCGCCGTTCGGTCGAGGACGCGCTCCGGCTTCTTGAACCAGTGAACGTCGTTAGCCGCCTCGCCCCAGAACGCTTCCGGGTCGCTGATGGAACGTCCGTAGACCTCGTCGAACATGGCGCCTCCGCTTGTCGCGACAAAGCGTCGCACCGGCGATACACCTGTTCGGTGCGCGCGATCACAGGTCCATGTGTTAGAGCTTAGAGCTTAGTGCTTAGTGCTTAGCAGAAACACATCCACCTAAGCACTAAGCCCTAAGCAACTAAGCACTGTCATTGAGGCATCTGCGGCACCCGCCCCGGCGTCCAGGGGGCGCCGAGGGCGTTCATCTGCTTCTCCACGTTGGCGAGATCGACGTCGATCAGCTTGTGCAGCCGGTCGAGGAGCGGTCCGGCCTGGGCTTCGACGTACGCCAGCTCCTGGCGATGCGTCGCGGTCGGCGGCTGCGTCGTCGTGAGACCGTTGACCGCCGTGTTCACGCGATCGAGCAGCGACGGGTACGACGGCTCATTGTGACGGCGCAGGATCGGATCGCCGTTGAGCTGATCGTTGATGTCATGCAGCGCGGTGTCGATGCGGTTCACCTCCGCGACGAGCTTCGGATCGGGACCGGCGATCTGGTCGAGCGCCTTGCGGATGTACTGCACCCGCGTGAGCGCGTCTTCCGTCGCGCGGTCGGCGCCCATCATCGTCCGCTGCACCGCGGCCGCGCGCTTCTGGAACTCGAGCACCGTGGCGCGGTCGGACTCTTTCATGGAGGAGAGGTAGAGCGGCACGACGTTGAATGGCTGCGGAGTTCCGAGCGCCGTCTCGACTCCGTCGATCCGCTTCATGAGCTGCACGCGATACGTTCCCGGCGCGACGAGAGGCCCGTCGGGTCCGTTGTCGAAGACGTCGCGTTCGTTCTCTTTCAGCTCGACCGGCGCCGGCGACGGGTACCGCAGATCCCACGCGACGCGATGGAAGCCCGCCTCGGTCGATCCGCTGACGCGCCGGATCACGTTTCCCGTCTCATCCGACACGACCAGCACGACCGCCGGCCCGATCTCCCGATCCTCGGCGCGCAGTTGCTCCAGCGTCGGCAGCTCCGTCTTGACCGGCTCGTTCCCCTTCTGGTTCGAGATCTTCTCTTCCTGCTCCTCGCGCTGTTTGCTGCGGCTCTTCAACTCGCTGTGCAGGTAGTACGTGAAGACCGCGCCGAACGGCGGATTCGGCGCCGTGAAGTACGACGCCCCCTCGAAGCCTTTGCCGGGAAGGCCGAACTGCGCGCGCTCGACGTACAGCTCGGCGTCGCGCGTCGGGAAGAGCGTCGCCTCGTTGGCGGCGACCGCCGGCGTCATCGCGCGCAACGGCTGCACGTTGTCGAGGACCCAGAAGCCGCGGCCGAACGTCGCGACGTCGAGATCGTCGTGCCGCTTCTGGAACCAGAGGTCGCGCACGGAGACGGTCGGGAAGTTGCCCTTGAGCTGGATCCACGATCCGCCGCCGTTCTGCGAGATGTACAGGCCGTACTCCGTGCCGAGGTAGAGAAGCTTCGCGTCCTTCGGATCTTCGAGGACCGCGTAGACGCTGCCGCGCTGCGGCAGATCGCCCGCGATCGAGGTCCAGGTCTTTCCGCGGTCGCCGCTGCGGAGCACGTACGGTTTGAAGTCGCCGACCTTGTGATTGTCGAACGCGGCGTAGACGACGTTTGCGTCATGCTGCGACGCCGCCAGCGCGGAGACGTACGTCATCTCCGGCACTCCGTCGACCTTCTCGATTTTCCTCCAATGCCCGCCGCCATCCTCGGTGACCTGAATGAGGCCGTCGTCCGTGCCGGCGTAGAGGAGGCCCTCCTGCACCGGCGACTCGACGAGCGAGACGATGTTGCCGTACCACGACGTCGACTGCGCCTTGCCGACCGCGTCGACGCCCCAGACGCGTCCCATGATCGGCAGCGTGTTGCGGTTGACGTGGCGCGTGAGGTCGGGGCTGACCTGCTTCCAGGAGCCCCCGCGATCGTCGCTGCGGAAGAGGTACTGCGCGGCGAAGTAGACGCGGTTGCTGTCGAAGGGGCTGACGATGAGCGGCGAGTCCCAGTTCAGGCGCAGCGGATCCTCGTCGCCGGTTGGCTGCGGCTGGATGTCGAGCGCCTCGCCGGTCTTCTTGTCGAAGCGCACGAGGCCGCCGTTCTGCGACTCGGCGTAGATGATGTTCGAGTCCTTCGGATCGGGGACCGAGCGGAAGCCGTCGCCCCCCTGCGTCACGTACCAGTCGGCGTTCGAGATGCCCTGCCTGTCGGCGGTGCGCGTCGGGCCGCCGAGCGACTCGTTGTCCTGCGTGCCGCCGTAGACGGAGTAGAAGGGGAGGGCGTCGTCGGCCGCGATCCGGTAGAACTGCGTGATCGGGAGGTTCGCCTTGAAGTTCCAGTTCGCGGCGCGGTCGAACGTCTCGTACAGGCCGCCGTCGCAGCCGATCAGCAGGTGATCGCTGTTCGCGGGATCGATCCAGACGACGTGGTTGTCGGAGTGCTTCCACTTCTCGCCGAGACGGTGCCAGTTCTTGCCGCCGTCGTCGGAGACGCGCACGCGGACGTCGACGGCGTAGATGCGCTCGTCGTCGTTCGGGTCGACGAAGATCTCGCCGTAGTACATCCCCTGCGGGTTGTAGTCGTTGACCTTCTTCCACGACGAGCCGCCGTCCTTCGTCGCGAACATGCCGCCCGCCTTGCGCGTCGACTCGATCGTGGCGTAGACGATCTTCGGGTTGTGCGTCGCGATGGCGAGGCCGATGCGCCCCATGTCTTCCTTCGGCAGCCCGCTCTTCAGTTTGTTCCAAGTCTTGCCGGCGTCCGTCGACTTGTAGATCGCCGATTCCGGGCCGCCGTCGATGAGGGTGAAGACGTGCCGGCGGCGTTGATAGCTCGCCGCGTAGAGGATGTCGGGATTCGACGGATCGATGACGACGTCGCTGACGCCGGTGTTCTCGCTGATGGTCAGCGAAGGTGTCCACGTCTTGCCGCCGTCGGTCGTCTTGTAGAGCCCGCGGTCGCCGCCCGCCGCCCACAGCGGCCCCTGCGCCGCGACGTAGACGACGTTCGAGTCGCGAGGGTCGACGACGATCTTGCCGATGTGCTCCGACTTCGTGAGGCCGGTGTTCGTCCAGCTCCGCCCGCCGTCGACCGACTTGTAGACGCCGTCGCCCATGGAGACGGAGCGCTGGCTGTTGTTCTCGCCCGTTCCGACCCAGACGATGAGGGAGTCTTTCGGGTCGATGGTGACGCACCCGATCGAATGCGATTTCTCGCCGTCGAAGATCGGTTCGAACGTCGTGCCCGCGTTGGCCGTTTTCCAAACCCCTCCGCCGGCCGTTGCGATGTACCAGACGCGCCCGTCGCGCGGATCGACCGCGACGTCGAGGATGCGTCCCGAGCTGACGGCCGGCCCGATGTTCCGGAGGTCGAGTCCGGCGAACGTCTTCTCGCCGTACTTGTCAGCTTTATCCGGTTTGTCCGATTTCTGCGGCTCCGCCGCCGTGACAGTTGCTGCGATCGCGATGGAAAGGAAGAGGGTCAACGCCAGGCGCTTGCTCATCGAGGCGTAATCCTAAGGGGAAACGCGGGCGTGGCTGTTACGAAAGGTTTGCAGTCACTTCGCGCGGGGTCTACCGGCCATCGCCTTCGTGTACACCTCGACGTAGGTGCGCGCGGGGACGCGCCTTCCCCATGTCGAGCTTCTTCCCCGTCTTCTGCCGCGCACCCACGATCACTTCTGGCGACTACTTGCGCAATTGCGACTTCCGCCGATTCGCGGGCGCACCCCTTCGGCTCCTCGTTACGGGCTTCATGGTGTCGGCTGCCTCGAACAAATGCCGAATGCCGTGTTCCAACACGTCGGCAGCCCTCTCCAAAGCGCCGAGTTGTCCAACCCGCACGACTGCGACGGACAAGGGCAACTCAAATGACGGGGGGCGCAACACTTCGACTGTGCCCATGAATTCTTTCCTGGCAATGAAGCGAGCAGGCAGCAGCCCGACTCCATATCCTGCCTGAATGAGTGCCAGATGCAAATGTACGTTGTAGTGGATTTCGGCCGCAACGGTGGGGGTGACGCCGGCACGCTCCATCTGATCGATGAGGCTTGCCCGAAGCAAGCACCCGGGCGGATTGAGCACCCAAGGTGCTCGGCCCAAACTTTCCCAATCACCACCCACGTTGCCTGCGGCGCCTTGAACGATCTCCATATGGTCGCGGGCGATGATGTTCGTCAAAAGGGGTGGAGGCGCGGTCTTGCCCTCGGGCAAAAACACGACGGCAACATCGAGCTCACCGGCAAACAGCCGGTTGAACAATTCACCGGTAAGTCCGCTCAACAGCCGCAGTTGGACCTTGGGGTATTTTTCAGTCAGCGCCCGAATCGGCTCGATCAGCGTCCCCTCGGCCAGGGCATGCGCGAGCCCGATGCGCAATAGGCCATGAGGTTCGGCGTCGGGCGACGCAAGAGACTTCAGCGCCTCCGT
>DASYSN010000148.1:0-6269 GCA_036003305.1 Thermoanaerobaculia bacterium | reverse complement strand
CCGGCAGGATTGCCGGCGCCACACAGAAGCGTGCGGTACCTCGCGATGTTCCTCGTCCCGCTTTTCCTGGCGATCGTGCTGCGGGTTTACGTTCCGCTCCGTTTCGAATCGGTCATCGCGACGCCGCTGGCGCTCTGCATCGCCGAGGGGGTGAAGGCGCGCAAAGGGCTCCTGCAGGAGGCGCTCGCGTCCGTTATCCTCGGCGCCGCGGCGATCTGGAGCATCCTCGGCATCGTCGACCATGCGAACCGGCCGCTCGACGACTACCTGCGCGCCGCCGCCTGGATGGTCCAGAACGTGTCGCCCCAGGACCGCATCGTCGCCAGCGGCTACCTCTATCTCGAGACGATCGAGGTTGGACGACCGGACGCGTTCGCCTTTCCGGTCGAGCAGGCAATTCATCCCGGCTGGCGTGCGTTTGCAACATCGAAGGACGTCGTACCGCAACCGCCGTTCATCTGGATCGGCGAGCGCGGCTCGCGCGAGCTCGCTCTCGTCGCCGATCACCACCGCGTCGAGCCGCTCTGCTTCAACGCTCGTGCGATGGTGGCTCGCATCAGGTAAAATCTGGAAACTTAACCGGCATGCCTCATTTCATCACCGACAAATGTATCGGGTGCAGCGTCTGCGAGATCAAGTGTCCGACCAACACGATCTGGGGCGCTGCCAAGGGGCAGTACTACATCCACCCGGAGCGCTGCATCGACTGCTCCGTGTGCGGCATCTACTGCCCGGTGGACGCCATCCAGAACCAGCACGGCGAGTTCATCCCGCGCGTCAAGCCGAGAGAAATCCCGAAGGCGGACGTCATCAAGGAGCTCTGCACCGGTTGCGAGTTCTGCGTCGACATCTGCCCGTTCGAGTGCATCCGCATGGTGGACGCGCAGGACGAGACGCTCGCGAATCACTACAAGATCGCCGAAGTCGACAAGAACAAGTGCGTCGCCTGCCGTCTCTGTGAGAGCGTCTGCGACAAGGACGCCATCGTCGTCCCGAACGCCCCGACGCAGCTCAAGACCTACCTGCCGGACTTCGTGGTGCTGGGCACCGGGCGCTGATGCCGCCGCGCGAGCCCGACATGCCCGAGCGCGACGACCTGCCGAAGGAGTCGGCGCGCACCATCCTCTTCCAGTTCGTCATCTTTCCCCTCGGCATCGTCGTCATCGCCGTCGGCGTCTTCCTGCTCTTCGGGAAGCTCGCCTCGGACGAACAGTCGATCCCCGACTACCTGAACGAGATCCGCTCCGGCAGCTCCCACGAGCGGTGGCAGGCGGCGTATCAGCTCTCGAAGTCGCTCAAGCGGGGGGAGGCGAAGCGCTATCCGAACCTCGAGCAGCAGGTCGCCTCGCTCTACGTCTCGGCGAAGCAGGACGACCCGCGGATCCGCCGGTACCTCTCCATGGTCCTCGGCTCCCTCGGCGACCGGAAGGCGACGCCGCTCCTGGTCGATGCGCTGAACGAAAAAGACATCGACACCCGCATTTACGCGCTCCTGGCGCTGGCCGACCTCCGCGACCCGGCCGCCGTCCCGGCCGTGATGAACGCCGCGCACGACGACGAAAAAGACGTCCGAAAGACCGCCCTCTACACCCTCGGATCTATTGGCGACAGGCGAGGCTCCGATCTGCTTGCGAGCGAACTGACCGACGAAACGGCGGACGTCCGCTACAACGCGGCCGTCGCTCTGGCGCGGATGGGCGACCCGCGGGCGATCGGTGTCCTGCGCGAAATGCTCGACCGCAGCCGCCTCAACCATGTCCGCGGCATGCGCGAAGACCAGAAGGAAGAGGCGATGATCGTCGCGATCAACGCCTACACCCGCCTGGTCGGGAAGAACGCGTCACCGGACCTTGTGCGCCTCACCCACGACCCGAACCTCCGCGTTGCGGCCGCCGCGAAAGAAGCACTCGCTCATCTCCCGCGCTAGCAACGAGTTGCGACATCACGTCGTGGCGTGTCAAGCATCACGTTTTTCGTTGACACGCTTTCCCGAATCGCTGATATTAGGCGGCACCGAATCGCAGCTCTTCGAATGGCCGAAGACATCACTCCATATCAAGTGAACCCCAAGACTCCCCTCGCGGGGAGTGCGGCTTCCGATATCCGCGAGCAGGGGGAAATCTCCCGCCGGAGCTTCCCGGTCGTCCTCACGACGGCGTGGGTCGCGCTGGCAGCGGCGCTCGGCGGTCTTGCTTCCATTCTTGGCCGTTTCATGTTCCCGAACGTCCTCTTCGAGCCGGTCCAGAAGTTCAAGGCCGGCTTCGTGGCCGACTACACGGTCGGCGACGTCGACGAGCGGTGGAAAGACAAGTACGGCATCTGGATCGTGCGTACCGAGGAGCTGATGTACGCGCTGATCACCGTGTGTACCCACCTCGGATGCACGCCGAACTGGCTGCCTTCCCAGAACAAATTCAAGTGTCCCTGCCACGGCAGCGGCTACTACCGGACCGGGGTGAACTTCGAAGGTCCGGCCCCGCGGCCGCTCGAGCGCGCGAAGATTTTTCTCGATTCGTCGGACGGCCAGATCGTCGTCGACAAGTCCGTCCAGTTCCACCAGGAACGCGGCGAGTGGACCAACCCTGAAGCATTCATCAAGACCTAGCGGGAGAGGAGACGGATGGCGAAGCTCAAATCGGTTCAGGAAGGCATCGTCAACTCCCAGGTCTGGAAGTCCATCTTCCGCGTCGGCGTCCCGAACACCAACCGCAAGCGCGTCCTCGCCGTCCTCGGCTCGCTGATCCTCCACCTTCACCCGGTCAAAGTGCGCCGCTCCGGCGTGCGCATGAGCTACACCTGGTGTATGGGCGGAACGTCGTTCTTCCTCTTCCTGGTCGAGACGGTCACCGGCCTGCTGCTGATGTTCTATTACCGGCCGACGATCGAGTACGCCTTCACCGACATCATGGATCTGCGCGAGCAGGCTCCCTTCGGGATCATGCGCGAGATGCACCGCTGGGGTGCGCACGCGATGGTCATCGCCGTGTGGCTGCACATGTTCCGCGTCTTCATGACCGGCTCGTACAAGCCGCCGCGGGAGTTCAACTGGAACGTCGGCGTCGTCCTGCTCGTCCTGACGCTGCTCCTCTCGTTCACCGGATATCTGCTGCCGTGGGATCAGCTCGCGATCTGGGCGATCACGGTCGGCTCGAACATGGCGCGCGCCACACCCGGCGCGGGAAATGAGGGCCCCATGTCGGGGCTCGTAAAACTCGGGGACATACGACTAATCCATGCGGGTGACGATGCCCGCTTCGCGCTCATAGGCGGCAGGTCCATCGGGCCCGCCACGCTGCTGCGCTTCTACGTGCTGCACTGCATGGTGATCCCGCTCGCCGCCGGCTTCCTGATGGCGATCCACTTCTGGCGAGTACGAAAAGACGGGGGAATCTCCGGTCCACTGTAGGGCAGGAGAAGCGAGCCGACGATGACGTTCATCAAAGACTTCATCAACGTACTTTCCGGCGCGTCGATCTCGTTTCTGCTCCTGTCTTCACTTTTTGGCAGCATCGTCTACTTCAACCTGCTCGACGGCCGCCTGAAGTCGAGGGGCGGCGCGGGCTTCGTCGCCTTCGGCATCCTCGCGCTCATCATCGGCCTCTTCATCCGGCCGCTGCTGTACCTCGGCGTCGCGTATCTGCTGCTCATGTTCGTGCTCGCCCATCTGGGCCCGCGCCTCTGGGACGCGAAGACCGGCCTCTGGATGCTGATCCTCGGCGGCGGCGCGTTCGGGATCTCGATGTTCGACCCGAACTTCTTCCTCATCGCCGCGAAGCCGGACAACGTGCCGATCGTCGCGATGATCTTCCTCCTCGCGTTCTTCACCTGGGTGGCGCTGCGGAAGGCGTATCTGAACGACCGCCAGATCGCGCTCGGCGGCATCCCGTGGGAGAAGACCGAGTCGGACGAGAAGCTCTTCACCTGGCCCGACCTCGTCTACACCGAGATGCTCTGCATGATCCTCCTGACGATCGTGATGATCGTCTGGTCGGTCGCGCTGCGCGCGCCCCTCGAAGAGGCGGCCAATCCGACGTCTTCTCCGAATCCCGCCAAAGCGCCGTGGTACTTCCTCGGCCTGCAGGAGATGCTCGTCTACTTCGATCCGTGGCTGGCGGGCGTCGTCCTCCCGACGCTGATCATCGTCGGCCTGATGGCGATCCCATACATCGACACGAATCCGAAGGGGAACGGCTACTACGCGTTCCGCGACCGCAAGTGGGAAATCGGCGTCTTCCTCTACGGCTTCCTCGTGCTCTGGTCGTTCCTCATCATCACCGGAACGTTCCTGCGCGGGCCGAACTGGAACTTCTTCGGGCCGTACGAATACTGGGATCCGAACAAGCTCGTTCCTCTGGTCAACATCGACCTGTCGGAGCTGATCTGGGTCAAGCTCCTGGCGATGCCGTTGCCGAAGCTCTGGGTGATCCGCGAGATGTTCGGCATCGCACTCGTGCTCGGGTACATGGGATTGCCGCCGCTGATGAGCCTCGGTCCCTTCCGCCGCTTTTACCTGAAGATGGGCGCGCCGCGTTACTACGTCGGCTCGTACCTCTTCCTCTTCATGCTCTCGCTACCGATCAAGATGGTGCTGCGCTGGCTGTTCAACCTGAAGTACCTGGTTCACATCCAGGAGATCTTCTTCAACATTTAGGGACTGCGTGAAACCACAAGAACCGATCCCGCACAACTACAGCATGGGGCGCCTGAACGCGATCTTCGCGGCGTCGGCGCTCGGGCTGCTGGTCGTCACCGGCATCATCGTCGGGTACGACTACGTGCGCGGCTGGAAGTGGTTCCAGTGGGAGTTCCTGCGCATTCAGCAGGACCGGCTCGAGTCGCAGCTCCGCTCCGCGAAGCAGGAAGAGAACAAGACGCAGCTCGCCGCGCTCGACCAGCAGGTGAAGGCGCAGGAGCAGACGATCGCGAGGCACCGCGCGCAGTACCTCCTCGCGCAGAAGGATCTCGATAGCTGGGAAGGGAAGCACTACGCGGCCGACGAGGACTACCGTTTCGCGAAGGCGAACCTCGACGCCCAGCGCTACGAGCTCGAGACCGCGGTCACGCAGCACGCGAAAGATCTGCCGGCGAAGCAGCGGAACTACGACGCCCTCAACAAGCACGTGAACGACCTTCAGCTCGCACTGCAGGACGTCACGCGTCATCGCGACGCGGCACGCGGGGTCGTCGACACCTGGATGAAGCGGATCAAGGATGCCGAGGACAAGAAGAAGGAGCTGACGGCGTCGATCGACCTGATCAACAAACAGCTCTCCACCGTCGAAGCGTCGAGCAACTTCTTCCTGCTCAACGCGCCGATGCTCGACTTCATCTCGCCGACCTTCAAGATCGACCAGGTTGTGATCCCCGACATGTACGTCAACGTCAACTACATGGACGTTCCGCGTGTCGACCGCTGCATGACTTGCCACCGCGCCATCGACCGTCCCGGCTTCGAGTCGAAGAAAGAGGCGGCGCGGCTCGAGAAGGACCTGCAGACCAAGCTCGACTCCGGCCAGATCCCGCCGGACAAGCGGGCCGACACCGAACAGCGCGTCGCCGATCTGAAGCGCGTTCAGGACGACCCGACCGAGGTCCTCAATCCGTTCCGCACCCATCCGAAGCTCGAGCTCTTCGTCGGATCGGCCTCGCCGCATCCGCTGCTCGAATTCGGCTGCACCGGCTGCCATCGCGGCCAGGACCGCGCGACCGAGTTCGGCCGCGCCGGCCATATTCCCGCGAGCCCGAAGATGGAGCATCGCTGGGAGTCGGCGGTCGTCAGCCTCCTGCCGGGACCGTGGGACTACGACAAGCGCCATTGGGGCTACGAGCCGAACCCATTTCTAGAGACGCCGATGTACCCGCGCCAGTACTACGAGGCCGGCTGCGAGAAGTGCCACGCCAACCAGGTGCAGGTGCGCGGCGGCGAGCAGATCACCAAAGCGACGGCGACCGTCGAGCTGTACGGCTGCTACGCCTGCCACAAGATCGCCACGTGGCGCTTCACCGATCTTCGCAAGCCTGGCCCGGACCTGAACGGCATCGCCGAGAAGACCACGCCGGAGTGGGCGATCCGCTGGATCTCCGAGCCGCAGCGCTTCCGCTCCACGACGCGCATGCCGTCGTTCTTTTACCAGCGCAACATGATCGGGCCCTTCGTCCCGCCGGACGAGCGCGCGCAGAACATCAAGTATCAGAACGCCGAGATCCACGCGATCGTGGCGTACCTCTTCGCCAACTCGACGCATCGCGCCTGGCAGCCGCCGCTCAAC
>DASYSN010000147.1:0-8157 GCA_036003305.1 Thermoanaerobaculia bacterium | reverse complement strand
ACGTCGCGCGTGCCGGCGACGGTGTAGGTGTCGTTGCCGGTGTCGACGAGCAGCGTGCGGTTGCCCGTCTTGACCTCGAGCTTGTCGTTTCCCTGATCGAGGGTGACGGTTCGATCCTGGTAGATGTCGATCGTCTGGTTGCCCTTGTCCTTCGTGTCGAAGCCGACCTTGCGCGTCTCGTTGTTCTTGATGACGACGTTCGCGTCCTTCTGCGCCTGGACGAAGATCTCCTCGGAGTCCTTCTTGTCCTCGAAGCGGATCTCGTTGAACCCGCCGCCGCCCTTCGACACGTTGCTCTTGATTGTGCTCTTGGTCTGCTCGTCGGGAAGCGTGTAGGGCACCGTCTGCTCCGCGTTGTAAACCGAGCCGGTGACGAGCGGCCGGTCGGGATCGCCCTCCAGAAAGCTGACCACCACCTCCTGCCCGATGCGCGGGAGGAACATCTGTCCCCAGCTTTTCCCAGCCCAGCCGTGCGCGACGCGGATCCAGCACGAGCTGTTCTCGTC
Organism: Thermoanaerobaculia bacterium; assembly: GCA_036003305.1. GTDB lineage: Bacteria > Acidobacteriota > Thermoanaerobaculia > Gp7-AA8 > Gp7-AA8 > DASXHZ01. The sequence continues at coordinate 7,651 of DASYSN010000147.1, read as the reverse complement.
GTTGGTCCCCTTCTGGTCCCAATGGAACTGCACCTTGATACGGCCGTACTGGTCGGTCCAGATCTCCTCGCCCGATTTGCCGACGACGATCGCCGTCTGCGTACCGGGGATGACCGGCTTCCGCGTGACGCGCGGCGGACGCCAGGCGAGCGTCGCCGGAAACGCCTCGAACGAATTGGTGTAGACGTCGATCGTGGCGGAGTGCGAGACGCGCAGCAACACATACGCGGCGTTGACGTCGTCGCGGTAATGCTTCTGCAGCGTGGTCTTGCCTCCCGCGGTGAACGCGGGCGTGAAGCTTTCGCCGCGTAGCGCCTTCTGCGGCGCCTCGCGCTCTTCCAGCCGCAATTTCGAGACTCCCTCAGCGGCGTCTTTCTTGGTGAAGCCGCCGGGGTATTCGTAGATGCGGCGCTTGCTGCCGTTCGTGGCGACGGTGCTGTCGCTGCTCCCCATCAAGTCGGTCGACGGCGTCTCGAAGCCGAAGTCGTCGACGGCGTACTGCCCCGCGATGACCATCTCCTCCACGGTGCAGCCGGAGACGATGTTCTGCTGTTCCCAGCGCCCCAACCCGCCGTAGTCAACGGTGGCGGCGCCGGCGCAGTCGGCGAACGCGCTGGAGTCGTCGCCGAGGACGAGCGTGTGCTTACCGTCCGCGTGCGTGAAAAAGTAGAAGATGCCGGCGCTCTCCAACAGCCGCGAGATGAACGCGAACGCGGTCTCGTTGTACTGCACGCAGTAGTCGAGCGCGTCATACGTCCCGGTGGTGCTGTCTTTATAGTCGGTGAACCCGAGCTCCGTGAACAGCCCGGTGACGATGTCCTTGACCGACTTGTTCTGATAGATCCGGCAGTCGGCGCTCATCGTCATCAGCCAGAGCCACGGATGCAGCTCCGCGTAGTACGTGGTGAACCGCGCATCGCTCCCCGCCTGCACGAACCGCCCGACAATCCCGTTGACGTAGCGCGTCGTCCCGTCCCCCAGCTTCATCGACACCGTCGCGCTCTTGCCGACGACCTGCGAGAAGTCGAGCGCCTTTTCCTCCGACTGCATCTCCAGGAAGAAGTGAAACAGCCCCGAGATGCGCTCCTCGCCGCGGAGACTGCGCAGCAGAAGCTTGTCCGCGCCGAGGGGGGTGGAGATGGAGATGAGCTGTTCGGTTTGGGCGAAGGGCATACCATTAATATTGACAGATGCCCAATTGACTAGAATCTGTTTCATCTCATCGCACCCATGCGCCTCCTCCTCCACCGCCCGCCCACCCACGTCCAGTTCCTGCCGCGGCACGACATCCGGGAGTTCCGCGATGTCGGGGCGGCGCGCGATTTTCTCCAGCCGCTGTTGGCCGATCCGCTGAACGTTGCGGCGGCGCGGCGGGTCCTCGGGGCGGGGGTGCAGGAGCGCGACGTGCTGGAGCAGCTCGCGGCGCGCGTGGTCGCGGACAACCTGCAAATCGTGTCGTGCGGCGAGTCGTACTTTGGAACGGTCCTCGGCACGTTCGAGGCAACAGCAGCGAGCGAGTCGCCGCAGACCACGCCGCTGCAGGATGAAGAAGCGGCGCAGGCGCAGCAGGCCACCGCGCCGGCCGCCGACGAGACGCACTTCATCGAGATCGAGCTCAAAGACGAAAATGGCAATGTGGTGCCCGGGGAGCTGTACTTCGTCGAGCTGCCCGACGGCTCATCGATCTCCGGCCGCACCGGCAGCGACGGCAAGGCGCGCGTCGACGGCGTCGATCCCGGCACCGCCAAGGTGTCGTTTCCCGATCTCGACAAGAAGGGGTATTGATCGCCGGCGATGCCCTTTCACACCGTGCAGCAGGGCGAAACACTCCTCGGCCTCGCCGCGAAGAACGGCCTCGATAGCTGGCAGGACATCGTCAACGCTCCGGAGAACGCGTCGATCAAAGACACGCTGACCGATCCCGGCATCGTCAAAGACGGCATCTCGCTCTTCATCCCCAACCGCACGCTCAAGCAGGACCCGAAGCCGGTCGACGCCACGCATCCGTACACCGTCAAACGGCCGACCGCGTGGCTGCGTCTCGCGGTCAAGGACGCGAGCGGCGCGCCGCTGAAAGACAAAAAGTACGAGCTGAGCGTCGATTCGAACGTCACGAGCGGCACGATCCCGGCAGACGGAGTCATCGAGCGGCTCGTCTCCGTTTATGCAACCGACGGGACGCTGACCGTCTGGCTCGACGACCAGACGACCGAGGTCTGGAGCTTGCGCATCGGCTACATGAATCCGATCGACGATGAGACAGGCGTCACCGCGCGCCTGGCCAACCTCGGCTTCGACTGCGGCGACCTCGCGTCGTCCGTACGCGCGTTTCAGGAGCGCGTCGGACTGGAAGTGACCGGAACCGTCGACGACGCGCTGCGCGAGAAGCTGAAGACGTACTACGACCCAGCGCAGGACGAGACGTCGCAGGAGAGCGCGCCGCAATGACGCAAGTCGCGCACGTACAGCTCGTTCAACAGCAAGGCCAGGCCGGCGACAAGCTGCGGCTGCGCAGCTGGATCGAGGTGCAGCTCATCGGCGAAGACGACAAGCCGATCCCGTACGCGAGCTACGCGATCACGCTGCCCGGCGGCGCGACGCGTAGCGGCACGCTCGACGAAAACGGCAGCGTGCGCATCGAAGGCATTCCGGCCGGCACGTGCAAGGTCTCCTTCCCCGATCTCGACAAGGACGCCTGGACGCCGGTGGAGACACAGCAATGAGCCGCGAGGAAGAGGATCTCGTCCGCGAGACATACGAACGCGTTCCCTATCCCAGCGGCGCGCATCATCACACGCATCCGGACCACGTCGCCGCGTTGGCGATCCTCAACGGACTCGATCCCGCGCCGCCGGAATGCGCGCGCGTTCTGGAGCTCGGCTGCGCCGACGGCGGCAATCTCATCCCGATGGCGGCGGAGCTCGAAGAGAGCCGCTTCACCGGCATCGACCTCTCGCCGCGACAGATTGAGAGCGGGCGCGCGATGGTCGCGGAGCTGGGATTAGCGAACGTCGAGCTGCGCGCAATGAGCATCCTCGACGTCGACCGCGATCTCGGCGAATTCGACTACATCATCTGCCACGGCGTCTTCTCCTGGGTAACGCCGGACGTACAGGAGAAGATCCTCGAGATCTGCCGCGACAACCTCGCGCCGCACGGCATGGCGTACGTCAGCTACAACACCTACCCCGGCTGGCGGACGCGCGAGGTGGTGCGCGACATGGTGCTCTTCCACACGCGCCACTGCTCCGACGCCGACGACCGCGCCGCGCGCGCTCTCGACCTCGTGCAGTTCCTCGCCGACTCGGCCAGCGGCGGCGACACGCACGCCTCGATCATGCGCACGGCGCGCGAGCAGTTCGAGGAGAACCGCGAGCGGCCTAGCTACCTGCTGCACGAATACCTCGAGCGGACGAACGCGCCGATGTACTTTCACCAGTTCGTCGAGCGCGCCGCGGCGCACGGGCTGGAGTACCTCACCGAGGCGGAGCCGTCGGCGACCGAGGTGGACAACCTCGCGCCCGCGGTGGCGGAGCGGCTGCACGGCTTCACGGATGATCGCATCGAGCTGGAGCAGTACGTCGACTTCGCCGTCAACCGGACGTTCCGCCGCTCGTTGCTCTGCCACGCGAACGTGCGGATCGACCGCGAACCTTCATCAGCCAAACTGCGCCGGCTGTTTTTCGCATCGGCGACGAAGCCCGTCAGCGACGCGCCGCAGGTGCGCGGCGGCGGCAGCGAAGGCTTCCGCACCGAGCGCGGCGCGGCGTTCTCGTCGAGCCATCCGCTCGCGAAGGCCGCCCTGGTGACGCTCGCCGCGGCGTGGCCGCGCGCGCTCTCGTTTGATGAGCTGGCGAGCGGCGTTGCAGCGAGGCTCGACGCCAATGCGAACGACGACGCCGCGCTGACCGACCTCCTCGCGTCGCTGCACGCGAGCGGCGTCGTGGAGATGCACGCCTTGGCGCCGAACTGCACCGAGATCGTCAGCGACTTTCCGCGCGTCTCGGCGCTGGCGCGGCGGCAGGCAGGCGCGGGCCTGCTGATCACGAATCAGCATCGCCGCGTACTGAAGCTCGACGACCCTTTCGCGCGGTTCCTCGTCGCGCATACCGACGGCACCCGCAGCCACGCCGACCTGGTGCGCCTGCTCGATCGCGAGGTCACCGCCGGACGTCTCGACGTCCAGGCCGAGGGACAGCCGACGCACCGCATCCCCGCCGTGCTGCAGGCGCTCGTCGAGCACCACCTGCGCAAGATGGCGGAGTACGCGTTATTGGTCGGCTAGAACCTCTCCCCCTCATCCGCCTTCGGCACCTTCTCCCCCTTCACAGGGGGAGAAGGGCGCTCGATTGAACGGTCTCGCGAGAATCCTGAATCGAGTGTCTTGCTCGGAGGTCCGCTAAATCACCCTCTGCTGATCTGTCGCAGAGCCGCTCGGACGCGCTTCACGTATTGCTGCGTCTCGCGATACGGCGGGATGCCTCCGTGGTGATCGACCGCGCCTTCGCCCGCGTTGTACGCAGCGAGCGCGAGATCGAGATCGCCGTGGTAGCGGTCCATCAGCCATGCCAGGTAAGCGGTGCCGGCGGCGATGTTCGACTCCGGATCGAAGAGGCGCTCGCGCGGCACGCCGAAGCGGCGGCCGGTCTCCGGCATCACCTGCAGCAGGCCGAGGGCGCCCTTCTCCGACACCTCGTACGGATTGAAGTCCGACTCCACGCGCGCGATCGCCTCGACCAACTCGGGCGAGAGCGACTGACGGAGCGCAGCGACGCGGAACATCGGCCGGAACGTGGCCGCGATCGGCGCCGGATCTTTCTCCGCCACCTCGATGGCGTGCCAGTCGGGCATCTGCACCGGCTTCAGCGACAGCCACTCCTCGAGCGGATCGACAGTAGCCGCGACGACTTCGACCACCGCCGGCCGTGCCGGTGCGAGATCGGCCGCGCGCACCACCAGATGCCCGCGCGGGAGGACGAGCGGCGGCGGCGCGGCGGCTACGGTCACGCGCGGCCGTGGTCTGTTCATGGCCCCGGTCATGGCCGCACCGACGATGCATCCGGCCGTGCTGAAAAGAACGGCGAGCATGGCCGAGCTGACAACGATGATCGCGCGTGCGGTGCGGTCGGGGCGGACGGTGTGTTTCATATGTCTGTCCTCTTGATGCTCAAACGAATCTCCCGAGGTCGTCGACCGAGATGTGGATCTTCGAGAAGCTCACGCCCTTCGCCATCCGCTCGAGGATGCGCGTGGAGAGCTCCGGCAAAAGGCTCTGCGTGAGGATGCGGTCGATCTCACGCGCGCCGCTGAGCGGGTCGCAGCGGTTGGCGAGCGCCTGCACCAGGCCGGTGTCGTAGGTTAGCTCCGCGGCGTGGTTCTCGCGAACGCGCAACTGCACCGACTTCAGTTTCAGCTCGACGATGCGCTCGATCTCGCGCATGCGCAGCGGGAAGAACGGGACGACGACCAGCCGTGCCAGCAGCGCCGGGCGGAAGTGCCGCATCAGCTCGGGCCGTAGCGTTTCGACCAGCGCGTCGACGTCGCGCTTGGCGTCCGGCTGGCGCACCGCGTCCGCGATGATCTCCGCGCCCGCGTTCGACGTCAGCAGGATCACCGTGTGGCGGAAATCAACCGGAACCCCTTCGCCGTCTTCGAGGATGCCTTTGTCGAAGACCTGGTAGAAGAGATCGACGACGTCGGGATGCGCTTTCTCGATCTCGTCGAGCAGCACCGCGCTCCACGGCCGGCGCCGCACCGCCTCGGTGAGCACGCCGCCCTTGCCGTAGCCGACGTAGCCCGGCGGCGCGCCCTTGAGCGTCGCCACCGAGTGCGCCTCCTGAAACTCCGACATGTTGAAGGAGATGAGATTGCGCTCGCCGCCGTACAGCACGTCGGCGAGCGTGAGCGCCGTCTCGGTCTTGCCGACGCCGGTCGGGCCGACGAGCAGGAACACTCCCTTCGGCTTGGCGGGATCTTCGAGCGACGCGCGCGACGTCGAGATGCGGCGGCAGATGGCGTCGAGCGCCTGCGGCTGGCCGACGATCCTCTCCGCGAGCCGCTCTTTCAACGAGAGGATGCTGCGGATCTCGTCGGCGAGCATCCGTCCGACCGGGATGCCGGTCCAGCCCGAGACCACCGAGGCGATCGTGCGCGAGTCGACGTGCAACGGCACCATCGGTTCCGGCCCCTGCAGCGCGTCGAGCTGCGCGATTAGGTCCTCGAGGTCCTTGCCGTCGCCCTCCTTCGCGCGGATTTGCGCCACGAGCTCGCGCTCTTTCGACCAGCGCTGCTGCGCTTTCTCGCGGTCCTCGCGAAGGTTCAGCAGCTCCGCCTCGATCTCCGGCGCGCGCAGTCCGCGCGGCGCCTTGTCGCCTTCGCGCTTCTTCACGTCGAGGTCGGCCTCGGCGATGCGGATGCGCCGGTCGTAGTCCTCGATCGTCGCCGGCGTCGCCTCCTGCGCCAGCGCGACACGCGCGGCCGCGGTGTCGAGAACGCCGATCGCTTTGTCCGGCAGCCGCCGCTCGGCGAGATAGCGATGCGAGAGCGCCACGGCGCTGCGCACCGCCTCGTCGAGGATGCGGACGCGGTGATGCTTCTCCAGGTGCGGCGCCACGCCGCGCAGCATGTCCAGCGCCGCGTCTTCGTCCGGCTCGTCGACCTTCACCACCTGGAAGCGCCGCGTGAGCGCGGGATCTTTCTCGAAGTACTTCTTGTACTCGGCCCACGTCGTGGCGGCAATGGTGCGCAGCTCGCCGCGCGCGAGCGCCGGCTTGAGCAGGTTCGCGGCGTCGCCCTGCCCCGCCGCCCCACCCGCTCCGATCAAGGTGTGCGCCTCGTCGATAAAGAGGATGACGGGATTCTTCGCCGCCTTCACCTCCGCGATCACCGACTTCAGGCGCTCCTCGAACTCTCCCTTCACGCCGGCGCCCGCCTGCAGCAGGCCGAGGTCGAGGACGCGGAGCGAGATGTTGCGCAGCGGCTCCGGGACGTCGCCCGCGACGACGCGCAGCGCGAACCCTTCCGCGACCGCCGTCTTGCCGACGCCGGCGTCGCCGACGAGGATCGGGTTGTTCTGCCGCCGCCGCGTGAGGATGTCGATGACCTGTCGAATCTCGGAGTCGCGCCCGCGGATCGGATCGATCTTCCCGGCGCGCGCCTCGGCCGTCAGGTCGAGCGTGTACTTGTCGAGCGCGGTGGTCGGAGCTTCTTTCGCCTCGCGCGGCACCTCGCCCGAGGAGACCACCGGCCCCGCCGTCTCCTCCCCCGACTCGCGGATGAGATCGCGCAGCGTCTCTCGCAGCGACTCGCGCGGAATCTTCGCCAGGCTCGGACACGACTCGTGGATCACGGTGCGCAACGTGTCGTTCTCGTACAGCGCGAGCAGCAGCGCGCCGGAGCGGATGGCCCCCGACTCGAGGTGCAGCGACGACAGCGTCCAGGCCTCGCGCAGCAGCGTCACGATGTGCGGAGACATCGCCGGCGTGCGGCTGTTGCCGCGGTCGAACTTCTCCAGCGCCTGCGTCAACTGGCGCGTGAGGTCGTTGACCTGTACGTCGTAGTAGCGCAGCACCGGCCCGATGTCGGTCGCCGGAAGGTCGAGGAGCTTGAGCAGCAGGTGCTCGACCTCGACGTTGTAGTGCGTCTGCGCGAC
>DASYSN010000146.1:0-14765 GCA_036003305.1 Thermoanaerobaculia bacterium | reverse complement strand
TAGAGCTTAGCTGCCCCGTCATCCTGAGCGATAGCGAAGGATCTCAAAATGCGCAGCACGAGCCACTCGCTGCGAATTCGGAGATCCTTCGCCGCGCTACGCCGGCTCAGGATGACGGAAGCTCAGCACGCCCGGATTGCTTGTTGCACGTCCCACCATCGAAGGAGTTTGCGATGTTCCGTGATTCGAGTGCGTTTTCCAGCTATTCCGTCAACGATCTGAAGCGAGCGAAGGACTTCTACTCCGGCGTGCTCGGGCTGAATGTCCGCGATTCGCCTGAAGGGCTCGGGATCGACCTCGCGGGCGGCGGCAAGTTGTTCCTCTACCCGAAGCCGAACCACGAGCCGGCGACGTTCACGGTGCTGAACTTCCGCGTTGACGACGTCGATAAGGCGGTTGACGACTTGGTCGGGAAGGGCGTCCGCTTCGAGCAGTACGACATGCCGGAACTGAAAACCGACGCGAAAGGGATCGCGCGCGGCAACGGCCCGACGATCGCCTGGTTCAAGGACCCGGCTGGGAACATCCTCTCCGTCGTGCAGCCGCCCCCCGGCGTGTGACGAGCAGGCTCACGCCCGCGGATGCGACTTCTTGTACACCGCCATCAACTGCCAGTCGTTGAGGTGCGTGTACTTCTGCGTGGTCGAGAGTGATGCGTGGCCGAGGAGCTCCTGGATGCCGCGGAGGTCCGCGCCGGCGTTCAGGAGATGGGTCGCGAAGGAGTGGCGCATCGTGTGCGGGGAGATGCCGGCGCGGAGGGAGGCGTCGCGGAGGTAGCCGTCGAACAGGCGGCGGACGCTCCGGTCGGTGATTCGTTCGCCGCGGTAGTTGACGAAGAGCGCCGCCTCGTCGGGGTTCTTCACCAGCTCCGGCCGCGCCGCGAGCCAGTTGCCAATCGCCTCGGCGGCCTTCGATCCGAACGGCACGATGCGCTCCTTCGCTCCCTTGCCGCGGACCTTCACCAGCCGCGCGCGCAGCTCGATGTCCTCGATGTCGATCCCCACGAGCTCACCGATGCGCAGCCCGGAGGCGTACAACAGCTCCATCCACGCCAGATCGCGGACGCCGAGGGGCGTTTCGGTCGTCACCTGCTCGATCAGCAGCGTCACCTCGGACGTCTGCATCACCTGCGGCAACTGCTTCTCCACCTTCGGCGTCGCGACCGCGCGCGCCGGGTTCAACTCCACGCGTCCCTCGCGCACGAGCCACTTGAAGAACGACCGGATGCACGACAGCTCGCGGGCGATCGAGGCGCGGGCGAGCTTCCGCCGCCCCTGATGCGCCAGAAACGCGCGGATGGCGAGGTGGTCCACCTTGCGCACGTCGAGCTGGTCGCGCCCGAGGGTGAAGTAGTCGTTCGTGAGGAAGCCGAAGAACGCCTCGAGATCGTCCCGGTACGCCTCGATCGTGTTGACGGAGACGTTGCGCTCGTACGTCAGAAAGTCGAGGAAATCACCGATCTCGTTGGTCACACCCGCCCTCGCATGATTCATGTTAGCGTACCCCCCCGTTTCGGAGGACCCAAATGGCCGATCACCCACCGTCCGACCAGCCGCTGAAGAAGACCCCACTCAACGACCTCGAAAAGAACCTCGGCGGCAAGATGGTCGACTTCGGCGGTTGGGAGCTCCCGGTGCAGTTCACCGGCATCCTCGACGAGCACGAGGCCGTCCGCACCAGGGCCGGCATCTTCGACGTCTCGCACATGGGCGAGATCATCGTCAAAGGCCCCGACTCGCTGACAGTGCTCCAGAAGTTGACCTGCAACGACGTCTCGAAGCTCGCCGACGGACGCGCGCACTACAACGGCCTCCTCTACCCGACCGGAGGCTTCGTCGACGACATCCTCATCTACCGCAACGCGGCTGACGACTACTTCGTCGTCGTGAACGCCTCGAACAGCGACAAAGACTTCGAGTGGATGCGCGACAACGCGAAGGGGATGGACGTGGAGGTCGCGAACGTCAGCGCCGACTACGCGCAGCTCGCCATTCAGGGGCCGAGAGCCGAGGCGCTCCTGCAGCCGATGACCTCCACCGACCTCTCCGCCATCAAGTACTACCGCTTCGCGCACGGGACCGTCGACCACGTCATGGCGATCATCTCGCGCACCGGCTACACCGGCGAGGACGGCTTCGAGCTCTACGTCGCACCGGAACACGCCCCGTACCTGATGCAGAAGATCATCCACGCCGGCGCCAAGCCGTGTGGCCTCGGCGCGCGCGACACGTTGCGGCTCGAGGCGAAGATGGCGTTGTACGGCAACGACATCGACCACACCACCACCCCGATCGAGGCCGATCTCGACTGGATCGTGAAGCTCGACAAAGGCGACTTCGCCGGCCGCGACGTCCTCGACCGCGAGAAGGCCGAGGGGCCGAAACGGAAACTCGTCGGCTTCGAGATGGTCGACCGCGGCATCGCCCGTCACGGCTACCCGGTGGTCGACGGCGCTACCGAGATCGGCGTCGTCACCAGCGGCACCCACTCGCCGACATTGAAAAAAGCGATCGGACTCGCTTATCTTCCGCTCGACAAAGCCGCCCCCGGCAACGAGTTCGCGGTTCTGATCCGAGGCAAGGAAACGCGGGCCCGAGTGGTCCCCACACCTTTCTACAAGCGCGCGAAGTGACGCGCAGCGCCACGAAGGAAGAGAAGAAATGGCTACGACGCCTGAAGACAGCAGATACGCAAAGAGTCACGAGTACGCGCACCTCGAAGGTGAAATCGTCACCATCGGCATCACCGACTACGCGCAGAAGGAGCTCGGCGACGTCGTGTTCGTCGAGTTGCCGCAGGTCGGCTCCCAGCTCGACCAGAACGAAGAGCTGGGAAGCATCGAGTCGGTCAAGGCCGTCTCGGAGCTCTTCGCGCCGGTCACCGGCGAGGTCGCCGAGGTCAACGAGCGGTTGCGCGACAACCCCGAGCTCGTGAACAGCGACCCTTACGGCGACGGTTGGATGATCAAGGTCCGCATCTCCGACGTCTCGGAGCTCGACGAGCTCATGACCGCCGAAGAGTACGACGAATACTGCGAAAAAGAATCTGGCCACTGACGTGTCACTTCCCGATCCCCTCAACTCCACTCACCGATACATCCCGAACGCCGGCCAGGACGTCCGCGAGATGCTCGCGACGATCGGCGTCTCTTCCGTCGACGCCCTCTTCGAGACCATCCCCGCCGATTTCAAGCTGAAAGAGCTGCTCGACATCCCCGGCCCGTGGTCGGAGATCGAGACGCGCCGCTGGTTCGGCGACCTCGCGCGACAGAACAAGAGCGGCGTCGATCACGTCTCGTTCATGGGCGCCGGCGCTTACACGCACTACCAGCCCGCGTGCATCGACCAGCTCCTCCTCCGCGCCGAGTTCCTGACGGCGTACACCCCGTACCAGCCGGAAGTCTCGCAGGGGACGCTGCAGGCGATCTTCGAATACCAGACGCACCAGTGCCTGCTCACCGGCCTCGACGTCGCCAACGCGTCGCTCTACGACGGCTCGACGGCGCTTTGCGAAGCCGTGCTCCTCGCCGAGCGGATCGCGAAGAAGAAGCACAAGGTCGTCATCGCCCGCTCCGTCCACCCGCAGTACATCGAGACGGTCCGCACGTACGTACAGAACCTCGGCATCGAAGTGGTCGAAGTGCCGTGGGGAAGCGACGGCCGCGTCGACGTCGAGGCGCTACGCGAGGCGTGCACCGACGACGTCTTCGGCGTCGCGGTCCAGTCGCCGAACTTCTTCGGCGTCGTCGAGGACTACGACGTCATCGCCAACGCCACGCCCGCCTCGGTCGCCAAGATCGCCGTCATCGCCGAGGCGACGTCGCTCGGGATCCTGTCGCCGCCGGGCGCGCACGGATTCGACATCTGCGTCGGCGAAGGGCAGGCGTGGGGGATCGCGCCGCAGTACGGCGGCCCCTACGTCGGCTTCATGGTCGTGAAGGACGCGCTCAAGCGCCACATGCCGGGACGCCTCGTCGGCGAGACGGTGGACGTCGACGGCCGCCGCGCCTACGTCCTGACGCTCGCCACCCGCGAGCAGCACATCCGCCGCGGCAAGGCGACGTCGAACATCTGCACCAACCAGGCGCTGATCGCCCTCGCCGCGAACATGTACCTCTCGCTCCTCGGCAAGAACGGACTCCGCGAAGTCGCGACGCAGTGTTTGCAGAAGACGGCGTACCTCCGCTCCAAGCTGCGGACGATGACCGGCGTGACCCTGCCGTTCGGCAACGCGATCTACAACGAGTTCGTCGTCCGGACGCCGTACCTCGCGACCGACATCCTCATGGACCTCGAGCACGAGAAGATCCTCGGCGGCATCCCGCTCGGCCGTTTCTTTACCGGCCACGAGAACGATTTCCTCGTCGCCGTCACCGAGTTGCACACCAAAGAGCAGCTCGACCACTTCGCGAATGCGGTCAGCGCGTCGATCGCGCGGGAGCGGCGGTAGAGCGAATTGAAAATTGGAAATTGAAAATTGAAAAAGAACCTGCCGGCCGCTTCTCAATCTCACGGAAGTCTTGACAGTCATCAGGGCGTCATGTTGATGGCTGCTTTTTCAATTTTCAATTTTCAATTTTCAATTCGTACAAGGCGCTAAGCGTGACGATTACAGCAGAGACCGAACCCGCCTCCACCGCCACGCCACAGGGATCCAACCGCGAGGGCCTCATCTTCGAGCACTCGAAGCCGGGCCGCCGCGGCTACCAGCTCCCGAACCTCGACGTCCCTGAGGTGAGTCTCGGCGACATCCTGCCGCAGAACCTCATGCGCGACGAGATCGCGGACGAGGTCGAGGTCAGCGAAGTCGACGTCATCCGCCACTTCACGCGCCTCTCGAAGCTGAACGTCTCGATCGACGCCGGCCTCTATCCCCTCGGCTCGTGCACCATGAAGCACAACCCGCGCATCAACGAAGAGATCGCGCGTGTCCCCGGCTTCGCGCTGACGCATCCGCTGCAGCCGGACCACCAGGTGCAGGGCAACCTCGCGCTGCTGTGGCACCTCGAACAGACGCTGCGCGAGATCTTCGGCATGCCCCGCGTCACGTTGCAGCCGGTCGCCGGCGCTCACGGCGAGCTGACCGGCATCCTGATGATCCACAAGGCGCTGTCGACCAGCGGCAACGCCCGGAAGTACATCCTGATCCCCGACAGCGCGCACGGCACCAACCCCGCGTCGGCCGCGTTCGCCGGCTACGAGATCAAGGAGCTGAAGTCGAACGCGCGCGGCAACGTCGAGATCTCGACGCTCGCCGAGGCCGTGACCGAGGACGTCGCGGCGCTCATGATCACCGTCCCGAACACCCTCGGCGTCTTCGAGAGCGACATCAAGGCGTTCGCCGACATCCTCCACGCGAAGGGCGCATACCTGTATTGCGACGGCGCGAACCTCAACTCCTTCGTCGGCATCGCCCGGCCGGGAGACATGGGGATCGACGTCATTCACTCGAATTTGCACAAGACCTTCTCCACACCGCACGGCGGCGGCGGTCCGGGAGCCGGCCCGGTCGGCGTGAGCGAGAAGCTCGTGCCGTTCGTTCCGACGCCGACCGTCGAGCGCCGCGAGGACGGCACCTACTACCTCGAGCGCCATCGCCCCGGCTCGATCGGCCGCATGCGCGCGTTCAACGGCAACTTCGGCGTCCTCGTGCGCGCGCTGACCTACATGCGCTCCATGGGTCCCGACGGCCTGCGCCGCATCGCCCAGCTCGCGGTACTGAACGCGAACTACATCCGCGCGCGCCTGAAAAGCTCCTACCACCTCCCGTACGACGCCCCGTCGCTGCACGAAGTCGTCTTCAGCGACAAACGCCAGCTCGAGCACGACGTCCACACCCTCGACATCGCCAAGCGGCTGATGGACTACGGCTTCCACCCCCCGACGATCTACTTCCCCCTCATCGTCTCCGGCGCCCTCATGATCGAGCCGACCGAGAGCGAGCCGAAGGAAGAGCTCGACGCCTTCTGCGACGCCATGATCGCCATCGCCAATGAAGCCGAGGAACGCCCGGAGCTCGTCCGCAGCGCGCCACACACGACCCCGGTGCGGCGGTTGGACGAGGCACGGGCCGCAAGGCAGCCCGTCCTACGCTGGACGCGCTAGCGCGCTCGTCTCTCAGTGTGGCGCCGGCGCCCTCGCCGGCGCAGCCTTACGTGCGGCTTCTTCGAGAAACGCCACCGCTTGCTGGCGGGTAACGCTCGGAAAGTTGTCGAGAAACACGTCGAGGCTATCTCCGCCCTCGATGTAGTCGATCAAGGTGCGCACCGGCACTCGCGTGCCCACAAAGACCGGATCCCCGCTGTGAATCTCCGGATCGGAGTGGATGATCGATTTGAGGTCCACGCTCTCTGCCGCCTTCGTGAAGCATACGCCGTAAGTTGGGGTCACATCTGGAAACACAACTTGAAGTTTACTTTCCAGATGCGACCCAACTTACCCTTTCCAGGCAGCCAGTCGTGAGTCTGTTCTGCTGGGCCGGTGGTACGATCAGACGTACCACTGGAGGTACCATGGCTCGCCTCAAGCTGAACACCGATATCAAACCGGTTTCCGAATTTCGCGCGAACGCCGCGGAATTGATCGAACACGTCCGGCACACACGAAGACCGCTGGTGCTGACGCAGCGCGGCCACTCGGCGGCCGTCCTGCTCGACGTGGAGGAGTATGAAAAGCTGCTCGAAGAGATAGAACTCCTTCGCGACGTGCGGCTCTCGGAAGCGCAGTTCAAGGCCGGGAAGGGCGTGTCACACCGAGACGCAAAGGCGCTGGTTAGGAGCCGAATCAAGCGTTGAGGGTCATCTGGTCGGCGACGGCGATCGAACGTGCGATCGAAGAAGCCTCATTCATCGCTCTGGACAAGCCGCAAGCCGCAGACCGGTGGCTGGATGGTTTGTTTGCGGCGGTCGAACGGCTGGAGATGTTCCCGAACTCCGGCGGCGCGGTGCCTGAGCTTCGACGCAGCAAGTATCGACAGATCGTTTACAAGTCTCATCGCGTGGTCTACAGCATTCGGGACGAGGTCGTTCGGATCCACACGGTTCGCCGGTTCAAACGTAAGCTCGACCTCGCCGAGATACTCGCGGAACCGGATAGCTAACCTGGACGGCGGTAAGTTGGGGCCACATCTGAAACACAACTTAACGCTGAGAGAGAATGTCGCGGAAATTGACTTTCCAGATGCGACCCCAACTTACCAGACCCCAACTTACCAACTCACCTCGATCAACTCCACCTCGAACGTGAGCTTCGCGTTTGGCGGCACGCCGGGCGCTCCGGTATCCGCGTAACCGAGATGCGCCGGAACGTGAATGCGCCGCCGCCCTCCGACGCGCATGCCTTCGACGCCGTAATCGAGGCCAGGAATGATCTGACGGCCGCCGAGGGTGAACTTGCAGGTTTCGTCAGTTTGAAAGGGCTCGCCGCGATTGAGAAAACCGGAATACCGAATCAGCACCGTGTCGCCTCGGGCGGCCGGTGCGCCGGTACCGACATGGAGCTCCTCGACCCGAACGCCGCCGCGGCCCTTCACGAGGAACCCGGCGGCGTGTCCTTGACCTGCTGTTGAACCCATGTGAGCCACGCGTCGTCAGGGCCGTGGAGTTGTTCGTTCGTCGGACCGAGAGCGTACCAGTTGGCGGTGTACGCGCCCTCGCGATACTCCAGGAGAAGCAGGTACTGCCCACCGGTCTTGTAGGTATTTGCGAAACAACTCCCGGCGCGGCCTCCGCGGCGGACGAAGTGATACGGAACGGGCAGCTCGTTGTAGTCGTCTTTGTCGGCGAGATAGCCTGGAAGCTGAAGGTCGGTCGGTGCTTTTCGACCCTTCACGACCGATTCGACGCGGAACCGCACCAGCGAGTCGGGTACCCCCGTCGTGCGGATTTTCGGATTCGACGGCGGCTGTGCATACTCGACGGCCGTGGCGCGCACGATGAGATCGGCCCGCGCGACGATCTCTTCCGGAACGACGGGGGACGTCTGGAAGCAGGGAATCGCGGCTGGAGCAATGACGAGAGCCAATAGAGCGGTGATTGCCGCGCGCCTCATTTGAATGTTGCCTGCCACCACCGATCCTCCAATGTTGAAACACCCTTTGCGTAGGTAAGTTGGGGTGAGTAAGTGGGGGCCACATCTGGAAACACAACTTAACGCTGAGAGAGAGAGCGTTGCGGAAGTTGACTTTCCAGATGTGCCCCCAACTTACGTCGCGTGCCAGTCTGTCAGTGTATCGCCGGTCCTGTCAGGTCCAAACTGTGTACGCGCCGCGACAGATGACGCGACGATCCGACCCGAAACAAACGTATTGGTAGTAATTGTGGACATTCCACTCGTAACAGCGAGTGATGGAGGTAGCGCAATCCGGGGTGAAGCCGCCGCGCCCGACGGTTTCCGGCTCACCCATGATCGCTATGACCTGTGCCTCGGTCGCCCCCAGCGGTACGGTTTCCACCTTCCAATTGCGCCATTCGACATATCCGAAATCAGCGACCACGAGAAGAACGACCAATCCGACGACGATCGCCGTTGCCCAAATGCGCGATGAACGAGTGATCAATGGCACGTCCGCTGAATGGCTAGTGAGGTTGCGCCACCGGCAGAAAGCGAAATGATCGCAGAACACTCTCGAACGCCCGACTGGTGAATGGATTCTCCGAGAGAATGGAAGCCGCCCGCGAGTCCTTCGAGGCAATGACCGCCCGATGTGCGTCACCCAGCCCGTGTGGGCCCTCTCCGTAGTACCTGATCGTTGTCGTCCCCTCGAGGCCTGACCAGTTGCTCATCGTGACTTTGACCGCAGGGCCGTCGTGCATTCGGCCATCGATCATCGAGTCGGTCGGTTGCTTGTCCGGATACGCATCCGGGCTGAAGTACTTTCGTAGAGTCGATACCTGAGAGAACCCAGCGTGTTGGGCCGCGTCTTCGAACGTCTGGCGGGAAAGACGGATGGCGATCGCGTAACGCCCATAAGCGGTGCCGTCAGCGGGGTCCGGCGGCCAGATTTTGGGACGCAGCCCAAAGGCGCAATCGGCGATCGTTCGAGGGCGGCCGAGAGCCTCGATGCCGCCTTCAGGATTCGACGTCACGGTCCATCCTTTCGGCACTTCGAACGAACACCCGCATTGCGAGCTGACGAAGCGACCGGACGCTAGCGCTGTCGTCGCAAGCAGCAACAGTAATGGAGACAGCGCGCTGCGCATTCGAGGTCCTCCAGATTGGTAATCTGCCGTTCGGACACGCGTGAGATGCCGCGTGCCGAAGCCAGTTTCATGTTAGCTCGGCTGAAGATAAGTTGGGGACACATCGGAAGCACAAGCAAGCGCTAAGAGAGAGAAAGACGTGAAAGCATCTGAGCACCTTGCAACCGCCACCGCCCAGGTGTCGCGTTCCTGCGGATTCAGACTTCAGAGCGTGGACCTTGAACAAGCCCACATCGTACACTTCACCGTGTCTCTTGAAGAATAACCACTCTACTCGGAGAAAAGCTTATTGTCACAGGCAGTAGGGCTCGATGGCGTTTGTATCTGACGGCGTCGACGATCGACAAACGTTTTCGATATCAAGCACTCGCCGGGCGCGATCGCGCCTACGCGGGCATCTGTCGCTGTACGAGTAACGGTTCTGAGATCGGGGCGCCGAAGGTGACACGTCGGTGAGAGCGCCTCTGATACTGGCGGAGGGAAGATGGCTCGAATTCATCACCTGATGACTTCTACGCTGGTTGTAGTTCTCCTCGTAATGGCCTGCGGCTGTCATAAACCGGTCGCTCCAGACTCCGCCGCTACTAACTCCGATACCCCTTCACTCGGCAGCTCGCCTACCCCAGATAACGCCGCCACGCTGAAAGGCGAGATCGCTGACGTGCGATCACAAGTGACTGCCGCGGAGAACGAATCGAGCCGCTACTCCGGGGGATTGGTCAAAGCTCTGATTGATTCGCGGGTTCAAATCCTGAGGCAAACCCTCGCCATGCTTGAACAGCGTGACAAAGCTTTTACGTTCGGGCTTCGGCTTCGCTACACGGTTGATGGAAAGCCCTTTCAACTTCCAAAGGATGCGAAGGACGAACTGCCGGGCATCGATAGGGAGCTTCGAGACAACGAGGCGAAGATTCGGAGACAGGAACTGGAAGTTTCGCAATACTCAGGCGGCCTGGTACAGGCACTTGGGCTCTCGACGTTGGCGACGATGAAACAAACACACGCCATGCTTGATCAGCGACGCCTCGCCATAGAGTACGAACTTCCACAATATCTACCATTCCAAACGTCGCACCCGAACGAGGCGGCGGACGAACCCGCTCCTACAACGTCGGTCCCTCCATCACAGGCGCCTTCTCGGTCGGACGATTGGGGAATCGTGGAGGTCGCATCACGCCCGGGAGAGTCAAATAGCACCTGGACGCGATTCAGTTGGAAGTTGACGATCCGAAACAAGAGTTCTGTCGCGCAAAAGTTTGATGCCACCATCGAATTCCGAGATTCGGAAGGTTTTCCGGTGGACTCGGATAATGACCACAACCTGATCGTGCCCGCGTTTGGTGAAGAAACCTTCACCGGCGCCAAGTTGATCGACGCAAGCCAGGTTGGAAGAATCTCGTCCACAGCCGCGAAAGTGAATAAACGGCCTTGAGGCCTCATTCTGAAGCGGCCGTCGTCCGGGCCGACGTGAGTCGAGCCATCACTGACTCCGTCGCCGTCCGCATCCCATCGAGCACGTGTCCCACCGTATCCGACGTATCTAGGCAATCCCCATTCGCGAACTCGATCCGCGTCAGCGTCTCGTTGTCGTCGGCCATCTCCCGGATTGGCCGGACGGAGCGGACATGCCAAACGACGACGTTCACCGGGAGGCCGGTTTCATAGCTGAGGACTTCGAGGAATGGGAACATAGCCACGGCTAATTGAAGTATAACGATAGCCGTGGCTATGTCAACCCATGCCGCCGCGCGCAAAGGGAGACCGGTTGCCGGGAGCGATCGCATTCGGGCGGCGTCTGCGCCATCGCCGTGAAGTCAAGGAGTGGACGCTGGAGCAGCTCGCCGAGGCGGCCGGGATGAATCCGCTGCAGGTGGGGCACATCGAACGCGGCGCGAGCGATGTGAAACTGTCGACGATCGTGAAGCTGGCACATGCGCTCGGCACGACGGCGAGCGAGCTGGTGCGATCAATTCGGTGAGCATCGGGGTCTGCGGACTGTTCACTTAGGTTCCGAGGCCAGGGACATCGGGTCCGGAGTGCGGGACGTCAGATCCGGAGCGCGGGACACCAGGTCTGGAGTGCGGGACACCGGGTCCGGAGCGCGGGACACCAGGTCCGGAGTGCGGAACCCAGCGGTCCGGCGCGTAGGACAGCGGGTCCGCAGCGCGGGACAGCGGGTCCGGAGTACGGGACCAATGGGTCCGGCGCGCAGGACATCGGATCCGCAACGTGGGACACCGGCTCCAGAGTGAGGGACCTCGGGTCCAGAGTGCGGGACCATCGGTCCGCAGCGCGGGACATCGGGTCGGAGAACTGGGACGCCAAGTCCGGAGATCGGACAAGGACGACGGGGATGCAAATCGTCGCGCCCGAAAGTTTTTGCTTGACACGCCACGGCTGACTCCGGTAGATTACTAAACGCGAAGTCGGTCCTCAACGTGAGAACGACGTCGCCGGCGAACGGGTACGATCGATCGGTTGGACTTTTCCAAAGGATCGTATCCCTGCGGGAGTGAGCGGTGCTCCTCCTGCCGAGGAAGCTCGGAGTGTGCGCACGCTCCGGGAAATCATCAATCCGGTGATTGCCTCGAACTCGTCGCGAAGGGTCCTGAAGCTCTCACCGGAAACGAAAGAAGGGAGAGCACCATGTTCAACAATATCCAGGGAACCCTCAATACCCCCACGAACCCGCCCACGGATGGGGCGAAACTGACGCCGGAGGCAGTCGTCGGTCAGTTGCGAGCGATTCGCGATCAGTTGCCGGCGGTCATGCCGCTGACACCACAACAGCGGAAGACTCTGCGCAAGCGTGCGCAGATGCCTGCCGATGTTCTGCAGGCGTCCATCAGCGTCCTCGGCGCTTCGGACGACGTCTCGTCGGCGATCAAACAGCCGGCCAGCGACGTCAACGCGCTGCAGGACGAGACGAACCGCTGGAGCGCGGTAGAGGACGAGCTCAAAGCGCTGTGGAACGGCGTCTCGGGCGCGAATCTCAATCGCCGGCACCGTCTCGCGCTCATCGCGACGCAGGCATACGGGATCGGAACCCAGCTGGCGAAAGACCCGGCGAACGTTCTTCTCGTGCCGCATGTGCAGGAGGTCAAGCGTCTGAAGAAGGCGGCGAGCGTTAGCCGTAAGAAGCCGCCGCAGACGACACCTGCATCGTCTGCACCGGAATCGCAGTCCGCACCCCAGCAGCAACACACTCTCGATGCGCCTAAGGTCGAGGCGTAAAACGAGCGTTTAGGAAACGCGGCCGGGCGCGTGAAGAGCGCGCCCGGCCCCTTGAAAGCAGGGAGAGAGCAATGCAGCAGAAGAAGGTATTGACGCAACAGGAGAGGGACGCGATCACGGCAAAGTACCAGCGCCGCATCATCGAGCTCGGTATCCCGGTTTTCGGACCGCCGGATGAAGGTGATCTCGGGCCCAACGTTGTACCGTTCCCCGATCCGAACGCGGAGGAGCGTGCGACCGCCGCGGAAGCGGGCCGCGCCAAGGCGCAGGAGTTCCAGGACCGGATCGTCGACGCCACGATTCAATTGCTGGAGACCGCGCCGCCTCCTGATGAGTTGCGGCCCGCCCACCGCAAGCCGGGAGATCTCGACAGGACCGCGGCACGGTTGCGCGCGCACGAAGTCGATCTTCCCGAAGGTTTCGACCCCGAGCAGGAAGCTGCCACCTTCGAAGGACAGGCCAAGTTCTCGAGGGCGCAGATCGCGTTCGGTCAGGAAATGGACGCCGTGGCGTTGGAGGCGCTCACCGGACTGCTGCCGATCCTGGAAGCCGTCAGGGACTTCGCTCTCAACGTCTTTCACGAGGTCAAGCGATGGGCCGAGGAAGACCCCGATGGTCCCGGCGCGGACCTCTATCGCGAGCTGAATAAAGCCCGGCGTAAAGGGGCGGGCCGATCGCGCGGGAGGTAGAAGGTACGATGCGGCACGACGCATGATCGCATTGTCCGATCGCTGGGGAAGGCTGCTCCGGGACCAACCCGAAACCGGTATGGGCTATTGGATCGTCTCCGTAATTCTGCGAGACGGGAGACGGTTCGACCGAGCAGTCATCGTGGGAGGACTTCTGACGCAGGTCTACGGGCTCAGTGACATTCCATTCACCGAAGCAGATATCGCTGACCTCATCGTTACACACGACAAATGGAACTTTCGGTCGGCCCAACCCTAATACACGAACGGCACGAACCGGCGCGTCCGCTTCGCGTACTCGACGTACGCGTCGCCGAACGCCTGCTTCAGCACGACCTCCTCGGAACGAGCGCGTAACTCGCTGCCGATGGCGATGAGCGCGAAGCCGCTCCAGATGATGGCTGTCGGTGCCCAGATTGCGGAGCCTAGGGCGAGGAGGGTGAGGCCGGTGTAGATCGGGTGCCGCATCAGGCGGAATGCGCCGTTGGTGGCGAGTTGGTGGCCCTCATCGAGCTTGGCGCGGAAGCGCCAGGAGTGAAATGACAGTAGCGCCCACGACATGAGCGCGGCGCCGAGGGCGATCACGAGCGTTCCGACGATTCGTTGTCCGGCGAACCATGTCGGGACGCGGCGCGGTATGACGGCGTTGCCGATGCCGAAGTAGAGGACGCCGAAGCCGAGCATGTGGAATGCGAGGACGGTCCGCGAGAAGGGAGCGGTGTACTCCTGCGACGTGGCGACGCTTCCGGGATCGCTATGAGGTTTGCGGTGCAGCGACCGGCGGGTCATTCCGAACGACGCCCAAAATGCGACGTGGACCATGTAGAGAAGCAAGTCAGGATTCCGCATCACTCTTCAAACCTTTCGCAAGCTAATACGTCTCCCTGAAGATGATTCACGCGCTTCTCCTCGCGGCGACGCTGTCTACGACTCCCATCCCGCTCGATGCAGCCCGCCGGACGTTCGACGACGTCCGCGTCGCCTCGGACGAGGATGGCGGAAAGCTCTGGGGACGTCCACTGTATGGACCGATTCTCTTCGTCGATCCGCAGACGCGGTACGTCGTCGCGAACCAGCAGGATGCGGGCGGGGTCCTGAAAGCGGCGGGAGTCGGCGTCTTCGATGGGACGCTCCCGAAGGACGTGGTGATCGCGAATACGGCGACGGATTGGAGTGGGACGCACTGGACGATGGTGATGTGGGGCGCGGTGTCGCCGGTCTCGGTCGCCCGCCGCCGCCTCGTCCTCCACGAGTGTTTTCACCGCATCCAGAACGACCTCGGGTTGCCTGCGACCAACGCGAACAATCCGCACCTCGACACGCTCGAGGGACGCTACTGGTATCTGCTCGAGTTGCGCGCTTTGTCGGCCGCGCTGAAAGGAGAAAAGCAGGCGATCGCGGACGTGCTGGCGTTCCGCGCGAAGCGGCGGTCGCTATTCGCCGACGCCGCAGCCAACGAGCGGGCGCTCGAGGCGAATGAGGGGCTCGCCGAGTACACCGGCTTCGCGTTGCGCGGTACCGGGGCGGAGGAGACGCGGCTCGCAATCGCGCGGCGGCTCGATGGCACCGACCGCGGGGAGTCGTTCGTCCGGTCATTCGCCTACAGCACCGGTCCGGCGTATGGACTGTTGCTCGACGTCGCG